>JBEGUD010000197.1:0-4660 GCA_041179065.1 Bacteroidota bacterium
TAAGCTCTGGTTCATGGCTTCAATCGCTGTAATAATTCCAATGAGTGCCATGATACCAAATGCAATAATGGCTACGGTAATACTCGTACGTAATTTGTTGGCACGAACCGTGCGCCATGCAATTGATAAAGAATCTAAAGTAGTCATTCCGGCCATAACAGTAGCATTATAGCTACAAAGATAGCACAGAATAGGCAGCCCCTAAACAGGCAGTATCAAAAAAGTGAGGAGCGGTAACCAAACAATAAGTGTGGTAAAATTAAAAGTAAAGCCAGCTTAAGAGCGCAGAAGGCCAGATACCTAATACAACGATTAAAGCTGCCACAACAATCAATGCCGCTTTAAAGCCTCCAGAAATAGGCAGGGTTTGTGGATCTCCTTCTTTAAAATACATGGCCTGAATCACTCTAAAGTAATAGTAAACGCTTACGGCAGCTAAAAGCACGGCTACAATAATAAGCCAAAGTGCTCCTCCCGCTTGTAAAGCACCCGCTAGTACATAGTATTTAGCAAAGAAACCAGCCGTTAACGGAATACCAGATAATGACAATAATGAAACAGTTGCTGCAAAAGCAAGTACGGGTTCTTTTTTAGCAAGACCGTTAAAACCATCCAAGGTATAATCGTGTAATTTAATAAGCACTGCAAAAATGCTAATGGTTGCTAAACTATAGGCAGCTGCATATAATAAGATGCCTTCTTTTGCAATTTCAGTATTATTGGCATAAAGTGCAAAAAGCATAAAGCCTGCTTGAGCAATACTTGAATAAGCCAGCATACGTTTGACGCTCTGCTGAAATACAGCTGTAATATTTCCAACTAGTAAAGTTGTAACAATTGCAAAGTCAACAATAATATGCCATGTAGGGCCAAGTATCGTGTACTGGTTTTCAAATACGCGAATAAAAGCCAGCATACCTGCAGCCTTTACAATAGTAGACATAAAAGAGGTAAACACGCTAGGTGCACCATCATATACATCGGGCGTCCAAAAATGAAAAGGAGCAGCTGATACTTTAAAAGACATAGAAGCAAACAACAATACTACACCTGCTACAAGTAAGTAAGGCGGTTGTTGCGTTGCATTAACCACGCCTCTTAAGCCATTGCTATGCACCATACCAAAATTACCTGTTGCACCATACATGAGTGCAATACCCATGAGCATAACACCTGTAGAAAAAGAACCCATTAAAAAATACTTCAGTGACGCTTCGTTACTTTTTAAATTTCTTTTATCGGAGCCTGTTAAAATATAAAGTGGGATAGATAAAATTTCTACACCAATAAACAACATGAGTAGTCCATTAAATGAACTTAAAATAGCAACACCACAAAGCACAAAAAAGATAAGTGCAAAATACTCTGCCACATTAACGCCTACTTCTGTAATATCACTTCCGCTTAACAGTAAATAAATAAAGGTTGCACCGTAGGCGATACAGTTAAAAAACAAGCCATAACGCTGCGTTACAATTAAATCATGGGTATTGATATTAAATGAAAACAAATTGTTCATTTCCATTAAATTGGCGGCGAGTAAAAAAAGCACACCTGCCGTTGCAATATTTTTAATGATTGTTTTGTTGGTGGTAAAAATGCCACTAAACATCATCACAACACCCAGTAAAGCCGATACAATAATTGCGTTCATAAGAAATTATTTTATAACGAGTAAAGCGTTAACAGAATCTTTGGTTAAATCAATGAGTGGTTGCGGGTATACACCTAGCGCAATAACAGCTACAACAATTACAATAAGCACCCACTTGCTGTAACAGTTGATTTCAGTTGCGTTTGCAGTGATAGCAGATACTTCACCAAAAAGTACTTTTTGTACCATCTGAAGTGTGTACACAGCACCTAAAATAATGCTCACACCGGCAGCGGCTGCAATCCAAATATTATATTGAAATAGTCCATTAAACAATAAGAATTCACCAATAAATGCATTGGTTAATGGTAAGGCAATATTTGCAAATGCAAGCACTACAAATAAAATAGCCATGGTAGGCGCTTTTGTAGCCAGTCCGCCCAGTTCTGATAATTTTCTAGTACCCAATGTATTTTCGATAGCATTAGCAAGTATCCAAAGTCCAATCACATTAATACCGTGGTTGAACATTTGTACCTGCACCCCTTGCAATCCAAGTGTACCGCCCGCAAAAATAGCAGCGGCCATCAGTCCAATATGTGCAATAGACGAATACGCAATTAAACGCTTGATATCATCTTGCTTAATCGCAATTAAAGAAGCGTAAATCATACCTACAACCGATAGTATAATGATAGGCATTGCAAACTGATGTGCAGCAAAAGGGAAGAGTGGTAACACCCAACGAATCACTGCAAATAAACCCATTTTAACCATCACACCACTTAACACCATGGTTGTAGCGGTTGGCGCCTGCTCGTAAGCATCGGGCTGCCAAGTATGTAAAGGGAATACAGGCATTTTAATGGCAAATGCAATAAAAAACAAAAAGAAAGGAAGCGCTTCTTCGCCACTGGTTAAATCGGTGTTGGTAAAAGAAGACCATGCAAAACTATGATCCTTGGTGTGTAAGTATACCAGTAAAATACCTACCAGCATTAATAAAGATCCAACAAACGTATAAATGAAAAATTTAAACGTAACCGCAATTCTTTTTTCGCCACCCCAAATAGAAGATAAAAAGTAAACAGGGATTAAAGCAAGCTCCCAGAAGAAATAAAATAAAAGTGCATCCATAGAAACAAACACACCCATTAAGCCTACTTGCGCAAGCGACATAAGCGCATAAAAACTACCTGGATTACTGTAATTATTATTACGGGTAGCAATTAAAATAAGTGGCATGCTAATAGCCGTTAATAACACGAGCATTTTAGACATACCATCAAGCGCTACGCTAAAACTTGCGCCAATGCTAGGCAACCAAGTGGCTTCAAACTGATGCATCGAAGCCGGCATGGCATAAATACCAATTACAGCAGTAAGCAAAGTAATTACCGATGCTACGATTGCCCAGTTACTTGCTGCCTTTTGGTCTTTGATAAAGAACCCTAAAATGCCTGCAACCAGCGGAATAAAAAGTAATAAAACAGGAATCATATCTTTTATTTAACGTAAATAGAACGGTTAAAATAATCTACTAAAATATTTTATGAATAAATCGCATAATGGTATTGTCGTTAAACCAAATAATAATAAAGAGCACGAGTGCCATTACCATCATTAAAATATAACTACCCACTTGTCCACTTTGCAAGAGTCTAAATTGACGACTACCATACCCTACTAATTTTCCAACACCATTTACAGCGCCATCAATGACTAATTTTTCAACACTATTTTTTAAAACCGATGCAAACCAATAAAGTGGCTTTACAATAACAGTATCATAGAGTTCATCGATATACCATTTGTTTTCTAAAACTTTAGCAATGCCCGTATTAGGCTCCGCTGTTTCATATTTTTTAAATTTGGTAATCGCATACACAATTACGATTAAAATAATGGTGGTTGCCGTACCCATTAAAATCCATTCGGTAGCATGCTCTATATGATGTGCGTGAGCGATTGCAGCAGAACCTGCAAACACAGGTGCTAAAAAGTGCTCTAGTGCATGTGCGTTGGGTGCAAAAAGTTCAGGAATACCAATAAAGCCAGCTACTACTGCAAAAAATGCAAGTACCATAAGTGGGAATGTCATGGCAATTGGACTTTCATGTAAATGCTCCTGCTGGTGCGCAGTACCTCTAAAGTTTCCTAAGAAGGTAAGGCTATAGAGTCTGAACATATAAAATGCAGTGAGTAATGCACCACCCATACCTACATAATAGAATATAGGGTTGGTAGCATAGGCTGCCATTAAAATTTCATCTTTAGAAAAGAATCCTGAAAACGGAGGCACACCCGCAATGGCAATACATCCGAGTAAAAAAGTAAGGTGCGTAATAGGAAGTTTACTTTTGAGTCCACCCATTTTAGTAATGTCTTGTTCGTGATGCATGGCATGAATCACAGAACCAGCTCCTAAAAACAAAAGGGCTTTAAAAAACGCATGCGTCATTACGTGAAACACAGCGCCTGTATAAGCGCCAACGCCTAAACCTAAAAACATATAACCGAGTTGACTTACAGTTGAGTAAGCCAACACTTTTTTAATATCGTTTTGCTTAAGCGCAATGGTTGCAGCAAAAATAGCAGTAGATAAACCAATGATCGCCACAAGGGTTTGTGTAGCAGGCGCCATGGTATATAAAATATTACTACGCGCAATCATATAAATACCCGCTGTAACCATGGTAGCCGCGTGTATAAGCGCAGACACCGGTGTAGGACCCGCCATCGCATCCGGTAACCAGGTATACAAAGGAATTTGAGCACTCTTACCCATCGCACCTACAAATAGTAATGTAGTAATGATGGTAATATCGGTAGCAGATAACTGCGTTACAGCAGCAAAAACAGATGCGTAAGAAACAGTACCTAATTTAACAATGAGCCAAAATACAGCGAGTAAAAAACCAAGGTCACCAATACGGTTCATGATGAATGCTTTTTTAGCAGCCGCATTGTAATTGTTATTCTTAAACCAAAATCCAATGAGTAGATAAGAACAAAGACCTACACCTTCCCAACCAATAAACATCACCACATAGTTGCCCCCTAATA
>JBEGUD010000198.1:0-2654 GCA_041179065.1 Bacteroidota bacterium
TTCAAGGCCAATATAAAAATTGGTTTTTGGACTATGCTTCTTATGTTATTTTGGAGCGTGCGGTGCCAGCCATTGAAGATGGTTTAAAGCCGGTACAACGACGCATTTTGCATTCCATGAAGGAAATGGATGATGGCAGGTTTAATAAGGTGGCCAATATTATTGGACAAAGTATGCAATACCATCCGCACGGTGATGCTAGTATTGGTGACGCGCTTGTAAACCTCGGACAAAAAGATTTACTGATAGATACACAGGGTAACTGGGGTGA
Organism: Bacteroidota bacterium; assembly: GCA_041179065.1. Lineage (GTDB taxonomy): Bacteria > Bacteroidota > Bacteroidia > Chitinophagales > Chitinophagaceae > Sediminibacterium. The sequence goes on from JBEGUD010000198.1 coordinate 272, forward strand.
TGTAAGAACTGGCGACCAAGCAGCTGCTTCTCGTTATATTGAGGCGCGTTTGTCAAAATTTGCACTTGAAGTAGCCTTCAATCCCAAAACAACAACTTGGCAATTAAGTTACGACGGACGTAAAAATGAGCCCGTAACACTTCCTATGAAATTTCCGCTGCTCTTGGCACAAGGAGCAGATGGTATTGCAGTTGGTTTATCTACCAAAATATTACCGCATAATTTTTGTGAGCTCATAGATGCTTCAATCAAATATTTAAAAGGTAAAAAGTTTGAACTATTCCCCGATTTTCAAACCGGTGGCATGGTGGATGTGTCTGGCTATAATGAGGGTAAGCGTGGCGGTAAAGTAAGGGTGCGTGCGCACATTGAGGAGCTCGATAAAAAAACCTTGATTATTAAAGACGTACCATACGGGGTAACTACTACCCAGCTTATGGAAAGTATTACCAAAGCTAACGATCAGGGTAAAATTAAAATTAAAAAAGTAACGGATGTAACAGCTGCAGCCGTTGAAATTCATATTGATTTAGCGCCGGGTATTTCGCCAGATATCACCATTGATGCACTCTACGCATTTACAGATTGTGAGGTGAGTATTTCGCCCAATGCTTGTGTGGTCATCAACCACAAGCCGCACTTTATTGGGGTGCAGGAGCTCTTAAAAGACGCCACCGATAATACCAAAGAATTACTTCGCAAAGAATTAGATATTCGTCTTTCTGAACTTGAAGACAAATGGCATTATACCTCTCTAGAAAAAATATTCTTTGAAGAAAAGATTTACAAAGAACTTGAGCAAAAACATGCTTCTTGGGAAAATGTCATTGAAGCGATTGATAAAGCATTTACGCCGTTTAAGAAAAAACTAAAGCGCGCCATTGAAAGAGAAGATATTTTAAAATTAACGGAAAAGCCTGTTCGACGTATTTATAGACTTGATATCAATGAGCTCATTGAGCAAATCAGAGGTATTGAGGAAGAGATCAAACAAGTCAAATTTGATTTAGAGCACCTAACAGAATATGCGGTTGCGTATTTTGAAAACCTTCTCAAAAAGTTTGGTAAAAATAAAGAGCGTAAAACAGAAATTAAAGCCTTTGATACCATTCAGGTAAAACAGGTAGCCATTGCCAATACCAAGCTATACATCAATAGGGCAGAGGGTTTTATAGGTACCAGTCTTAAAAAAGATGAGCACTTATGCGACTGTTCTGATTACGATGATATTATTGCATTTACAAAAGCCGGTACCATGAAAGTGGTAAAGGTTTCCGATAAAATATTTATTGGAAAGGATATTTTGTATGCAGCGGTTTTCCAAAAAAATGATGAGCGCACTACCTACAACATGATTTATGTAGATGGCGCTTCTGGCGTTACCTATGCCAAGCGTTTTAACGTAACAGGGGTAACACGTGACAAAGAATATGATTTAACAAAGGGAACCGATAAAACGCGTGTACATTATTTTACGGCCAATTTAAATGGTGAAGCTGAAACGCTTAAACTTATTTTAAGTCCTAATTGTACGGCCCGAATTAAAGAACTAGATTTTTATTTCGAAGAAATTGAAATTAAGGGACGTTCAAGTATGGGTAATCAGGTAACCAAGTATCCTATTAAAACCGTTAAGTTTAAAGAAGCCGGTAAGAGTACACTCGCTGGTCGTAAGCTTTGGTTCGACGATAAATTTGGCAGACTCAACACCGAAGAAAAAGGGAAATACCTAGGTAGCTTTGAAGATGAAAAACTAATTGTCATTACCAAAGAGGGTACCTACGAGTTAACAGATACGGAACTTGCGCAACGTTTTGATCCTGAAAAAGTGATGCTCATCGAAAAGTTTGTACCTGAAAAAATTATTACAGCTGTTTATTTAGACAATGATAAAATGCATTACAATGTAAAGCGTTTTAAAATTGAAACCACCACGCTAAAAACCGAGTTTTTGTTTATCAAAGAAGGGAAAGGCAACAAGCTTGAAGCTGTAACCACCATACAAGAACCGATTTTACAAGTACAAACAGGTAGGGGTACGCAGGTACGTGCTGCTAAATTTAAGATAGCTAAAATGGTGGATGTAACAGGCTGGAAGGCGGTTGGTTCTAAACTCACTGATTTTAGTAAAACCATTGAAATGCAGTGGGAGTCGCGTCCTGAAGACCCTAATGCCCAACCCGAGTTGTTTGGCTAAACTAACTTACTTTTGCACAAAGTAGAAGTATGGAGCCCGTATTAGTAGGTTGTTACAATGAATTAAAGGTAAGTCGTAAGGTAGATTTTGGATTTTACTTAGATAATGGCGAAGAAGGTATTTTGTTGCCTAAACGTTTTGCGCCTTCTACCTTAAAAATTGGGGATACCATTAAGGTTTTTGTAT
>JBEGUD010000199.1:0-3237 GCA_041179065.1 Bacteroidota bacterium
TAGTGGTATCTGTTCCAATCTCAAAAGTGTAACTGCTATCCTCCATTAATTTATGATACTTGTTTAATAGTTTGTCATGTAGGTAGGCTATCAAACCATTGTCTACTAGATAGGCGCTGCAAACTAATTTATATTGTCCGGTTTTATTGCTTTTAATGCCTAGTGGAATAAAAATGTTGTTGGTAAAGGGTCTTGCGTCTATGCAAAGCGCTATACTATCTCTAGAAATCGAATACAGTGATGTTTGACTTTCATTTATTTTTTCTGCGTCCCATTTTTCAAACCGGCTACTGGCACTATCAATGCCCATTATTTCAAGCTTGTCCAATAGTTTGTTCTCCCCCATAAGTTGTAAGCTTATGTGCGCGTACTCTTTTTTGTAACTGATGGTATCAGGCGTATCGCTATGGTTTACTTTGGTGCGTTCTTCATAAAATAAATAACCTGCAGACCCTGCATTATTTTTAATAATATAGCCCTCTAGTTTTTGTACAATTTTTGGAAATCTAAATGCGCTAGCCGTATAATTGCCGGTGGCACCAAGGCCTGCGTCCCAATACCAATAGTACTTTCCAATGTTTGTGCTGCTTGAAATTTTACGCATATCAATAGCGGCAGGGTATGGGTTGCCAGTTAAGTAATAACCCGCCAATGGTTGTTCAGCAAAGTTAATTTCGAGGGGGCCGTGTTGTGGTATTCCATGTATAGATACGTCTACCCATGCATTGTGTTTTTTAGTTTCTATAAAGGGCGTTTCGTTGATGAAACTAGCATCATTGGGGTAGAGCCAAATTTTAATGGCTCTGTTTTGTTCCCAAAAACTGCTATCCATTTTGGTAAAGGGTTTAAAAGATAATAGCGCAGTAGTGTCCCTGGTACTATCTAAAAATTGGGCTGATGGGATTTCATGTCCAGCACTATCAAATCCACTGCTAATGCCTCCTTTGCCTGTTATACGGATGCTTTTTTTAAAGTCTAGTAAGCTAGGCTGGTTTAAAAAAGGAACAGATAATAATTTTGTTTGACCTTCTTTTAAATGATAGCTTTTATGAACGGTAGCTGGGCCAATAATTGCCGTGTTATTTCCTGAACTATTTATTTGTGCTGTTGGTAAAAGTGTTAGGTGCTTGGTTTGCAGGCTACCATTAAATAGGGTGAGGCTGTTTGCAACTATGAGTGAGTCTAAAAACTGTACTTTATTTTTTGTATCTATTTGTAGGGTATAAATGAGTTTATTTTTAAAAACATAGGGATTAATAATCACGCTGTCTATTTCTATGTAGATGCTGCCATGGGTAGCATCGATAGTTCCAATACCCATCAGTGCTTGAGGCCAGTGCAAAAGGCCGTTAACAACAATGTTTGCACTCGAGTCGAGTGTTATTGTTTTTGCATCAATGCTTTGATTTGGGTATGCGTTACTTATAATAATTTGCTGGCCTTGTTGCACAACTACATGGGTGCCTGTGCCAGGAACAAGTCCGCCACACCAATTACTACCTAATTGCCATACAGCATCATTTGCGCCAATCCATAGCCCATTGTTTTTTACATCAATGCTAATGGTATTGCTAGTGTCGATACATGAAAAACGAGTGGCTATTCTTTTAAATAATGTACTGCTATGTAATGTGCCTGATTGATAATTGTATTGAGTGCTAATGCCTGTAACTGGTTTGAATATAGCATCGCTATCTTCTTTGTATATCCATTGATAGCTTGTGTTTTGAAGGTCACCGCCCCTAAATAAAATAGGTGCGAAACCTTTGCAAATAATTTGATCTCCAATAATCTTATTGTCTACAATACCACTATCCAATTGAAACATTATTTTTTTAAATGAGCTATTAATGCCATCAGATATTTCTAGGAGTGCACTATCAATTCCTATGTATTTCTCCGACGGTATAAATACAATGCTTCTTGGAAATGCACTGTCGCTTACCGTTTTCTTCGAAAACGGTAAGCCCAAAATTTCCCCCTGCCTAGGAGCCAACTTAACCTTCCAAGATAGGGTTTCGCTGCTATCTGTTTGAACCACACCTAGCTGTGCTGGAAGTATTGTTACCGCTAGCTTACAGCTATTTATGGGTAGGGTATTGGTGTCTATAAAAACCGGTGCCAATGCGTCAATGTTAACTTGTAAAAAACGGGTGTTGCTTGTTATAATTCCGTTACAATAATTGAAAGCGGCATCTCTAATGGCGCCCGTGTCGCTATTAATTTGGGGGTATATGTTCAGGCCATTTTTTACATGATCGCCATTTTCAATGATGTATGTAAAATACCATTCGTTGGTTCCTGTTCCTTTGGTGTATACCATGTTTTTTGCAAGGTCAGAGATGGTAACAACCAAGTAAGGATTAAATATGCTGTTGTTTAAAAAACAAGGTTCCGAAAATATAATTTTAGCAGTGAGTGTATCGCCCGTTGTATATGTTTTTGCTGGAGGTGGTATAATCTCAAACACAGTAGGGGCGGTGTTGTCAGGCATGGCGAGTGCTTTGCCATTTAATTGTTGTAATGCCATGCCATCATCGTTTCCGATGTCATCTTTGTCTTGCCATTTTAAAATAAGTTGCTCGCCTGGCAGCCAGTTTAAATTAAAAAGTGTGTCTTTTTTTTGTTGCTGATTAACTTTTAATAGGCCATTAAGTGACGACGTTCCTACACTTGTTTGTACCGATGTAAAATTGAGTGAAGTATCTTTTTTTGCGAGGGTGTCTAATACATTATTTGTCCTAGATGTGTGGTACAAAAAAGTCCATTCATTGATTCTGCCACTACCTCCTTTACGCCACTGCGCGGCTGTAAATTCTAATTCAAATTGATCTATTACAGAGCCAGTGTTATTGGTGAAACTGATGCCAAAAGCATAGGCACCTGCGCTACTAGCAAGGCAGCCAAGCCCTCTGATAGCGCCGTTATTGGCGCCATAGCTAAAAATGCCGCTGGCGGCATTGGATCCTGAACTAGTGGCGAAATTGAGCGATGCATTACTGCCACTAGTTTGTGCCATAAAAAGGCCAGTAAGCCCTGGATGTAAACCGCCCAAAAAGAAGGGGCCCTTGCCACTAATGCCGCTTACATAGGTGCTAGGTACGGGTAAATTGGAAAAGTTTTGGGTATATAAAAAGTGAACGGCTGGGTAGGGGTAGCTAGACGAAGTAGTTGAAATTTGACTAAAAACCTTGTTTGATGCGCAAAACAGTAAAAAAGCTGCCAAAGCAATTGGCT
>JBEGUD010000200.1:0-14238 GCA_041179065.1 Bacteroidota bacterium
CACCACCAAGACAAGAAGACCCCATTGTAGCAAGTGTTACACCCAACCCTGTGCTGGGCAACCTGGTTATTCGCTTTTCATTTAGAGAGCCGTTAGCGTACCAAATAGCCATTCATAATATAGATGGAACCCTACTACTCAACAAAACATTTGCAGTTAGCAAAAACGGATTGGCAACAATAGATGCTACACCATTAAAAGCAGGTGCTTATGTTGCCGTTATTAAAGCAGGTAAAAACTATTTAATACAACAGTTTATTAAACTTTAAACAACCAGTGGTGGGTATCAGGTGCGGTTGCATACCTGATAGCAGTTAACCGATCTTTTAATTCTTTGGCAACACCCGCTTTATCTGTATCAAAATGCATGCTATAATCTTTATAACGAAGCTCTTTAATTTTTGAGATGGTTGCCGCAGTACCCGTACCAAACACTTCATGTAACTCACCTTGCTTTTGTAAAGCAATGAGTTCATCAATCGTGATTTTTACTTCTTGTACATCCATGCCCATTTCTTTTAAAACGGTGATGGCACTATCTCGAGTAACACCTTCTAAAATGGTACCTTCTGTTAAAGCTGGTGTTAGCACTTTATTTCCAACTACAAAAAACACATTCATGGTACCTACTTCTTGCAAATATTTATGCTCAAAAGCATCGGTCCATAACACTTGATCATACCCTGCTTCTTTTGCTTTTTGCGTATCCAACATACTAGCGGCATAATTACCTGCATTTTTTGCAAAGCCAACACCACCCGGCGCAGCCCTCGTATATGTTTCTTCAACATAAATTTTCATAGGGGTGCTATAATAGGGCCCAGTAGGGCTTAACAAAATCATGAACTTATAATTATCCGAAGGCTTTACACCAATAACCGGATCGGTAGCAAACATAAAAGGTCTGATGTACATCGAGTGATCCGCTAATGCAGGAATCCATTCTCTATCCATATCAATAAGAAGGCGCATGCCTTCCATAAATATAGCTTCCGGAACCTCAGGCATACACATACGTGCTGCAGAAATATTAAATCTTCTAAAATTATCTTGGGGTCTAAAAATATTTACCTCCCCTGTATCACTTTTATATGCTTTAACACCTTCAAAAATAGACTGTCCATAATGGAGCGCAGCCAAAGAAGGATCAAATTGCAGTGGCTGATAGGGTCTTATCACCACATTTGTCCAAACACCATTAATACAGTCTGCCTCAAACATATGGTCGGTAAAAACACGACCAAACGGAATATTTTCCAGCGTCGTATTTGCTAACTTACTGTGCTGAACTTTTTCAATCTTTACGTCAAGTGCTGCTGCCATAGTTTTATATTTGGTGCAAAGAAACAAAAAAAAAGAAAACTAACAATCGTTAATATTGTAAAATAGCCATGAATTCTGAAAATAATTTGCTACCTCCCTTTGTTATTGCCTCATTATACAAAAATGAGCTTGTTGTAATTGATACCCAAAAGATAAGTAACGAGGACAACCCTAAAAAGAAGGAGGCCATTGCAACTACACCTGTGGACGTGCAAAAACCTATCAGCTTTCTTGGTGACAATCTAAAAAAGGTAACCATTTTACTACAAGACACCACAGCTGTTCACCTAGCAGATGAATCTTTGCAATTCTTAACGGCCATACTAGCAGCCTGCAAACTAAATATGGGTGATGTTGCTATTGTTAACACCGTTCATCAACCCGTACAATACACACAAATAAAAACAGAATTAAAACCGTCTACTATTATTTTATTTAACATCAGTGCCGCAGCAATTGCACTTCCTTTTGAAGTTCCACAATACCAAGTGCAACAATACGACAACTGCACACTTCTTTTTTCTGCACCATTACATTCAATGCTTGTAAAAACGGAAGCAGCAAAATTAGAAAAAGGAAAACTTTGGAATGCCCTTAAAAAAACATTTAACATTTAGTAGCACATGAAAATAATTTTTGCAACCAATAATAAAAATAAGGTCGAGGAAATAAAACACCTCAGCCATCAAAAATTTCAAATATTTACTTTGCAAGAAGTAGGGATTGACATTGATATTCCAGAACCACACGACACACTTGAAGCAAACGCCACCGAAAAATCTTCAACGATTTATAAACTTACAAACGAAGCTGTATTTAGTGAGGATACAGGTTTAGAAGTGTATGCACTTGACGGTGCACCCGGTGTTAAATCGGCGAGGTATGCAGGAGCAGGAAGGAATATGCAAGACAACATTGATAAACTGCTTCAAGAACTGAAAGATAAGCCAACAAGAGCTGCTCAATTTAGAACAGTCGTATCACTTATTATTGGCGGGAAAGAATATCAATTCGAAGGTATTTGTAAAGGCCACATAACAAATGAAATGGATGGAACAAATGGATTTGGCTATGATCCCATTTTTATTCCAGAAGGCAGTAATACCACATTTGCAAACATGGATATTGCAGAAAAAAATAAATTTAGCCATAGAAAAAAAGCAGTACAACAACTCATAGATTTTTTAAACGCATACCAAGCCTAGATATGAATACAAAGCATTTGATCATCCGTAAAAACGCATTTCGTTTTCTGATTGTTTTATTATTACAGATTGTTGCAACAACCGGCGCATTTGCACAAACAATCCCCCTGTATAAAAACAGCAGAGCACCCATCAATGAAAGAGTGAAGGATCTACTAGGCAGAATGACCCCTACCGAAAAGTTTTGGCAACTTTTTATGATACCTGGCGATATCAAACCAGGCGAAGGCTATAAATATAAAGATGGACTATTTGGATTTCAAGTAAGTGCAGCATCTGCAGGTACAGAAGGTGCACAACAAATGCTTCAATACAATGCAACAGAAACCGCTGTAAGCCTTGCCAAAAAAGTAAATGCCATTCAGCGGTTTTTTATGGATAGTACCAGACTAGGCATTCCCATGCTACCCTTTGACGAAGCGCTACACGGCCTTGTAAGACAGGGCTCTACTATTTTCCCACAAAGTATTGGACTTGCCGCTACATTTAATACGAGCACGATGGAAGCTGTAGCTGGCGCGATTGCAAAAGAATCAAAAATTAGAGGTATCCGACAAATTCTATCACCAGTTATTAATATTGCTACAGACGTTAGATGGGGACGCACCGAAGAAACCTACGGAGAAGACCCTTTTTTAAGTAGCAAAATGGGTGTTGCGTATATGAAAACTTTAGAGGACGAAAATATTATCGCTACTCCAAAACATTTTGTTGCCAATGTGGGTGATGGCGGAAGAGATAGTTATCCGATAGATATGAACGAAAGGTATTTGTCTGAAATCCACTACCCTCCTTTTAAAGACGCTGTGCAAAAAGCAGGTGCAAGATCAATTATGACTTCATACAATTCCGTCAATGGAAGTCCTGCAACTGCGAATGATTATTTATTAAATACCCTATTGAAAAAACAATGGGGATTTAATGGATTTGTGATATCGGATGCGGGCGCTGTGGGCGGCGCCAATGTGTTACACTATACAGCAAAAGATTATCCTGATGCAGGTAAAAACGCAGTAAACAATGGACTTGATGTTATATTTCAAACAGCTCAAGAACATTACAAATTATTTATCCCACCGTTTTTAAATGGCGACATTAACAAGGAGCGTTTAGACGACGCGGTAAGCAGGGTTTTAAGAGCAAAATTTGAACTAGGTTTATTTGAAACACCTTACCTTGATATCAAAGCTACAGAAACAGCAAACTATGAAGTAGCACATAAAAAAATTGCACATCAAGCAGCACTTGAATCCATTGTTCTATTACAAAACAAAAATGGATTATTACCCATTTCAAATAATGTGGAAAGCATCGCCCTCATTGGCACCGATGCCACAGAAGCTAGACTTGGCGGGTATAGTGGACCCGGCACTAAAAAGGTAAGCATCGTAGATGGTATGCTTTTAAAGTATGGCGCCAAAAAAATTATAACAGCTGCTGGTCCTGGCAGAAATAATAAAACATGGAACATAGTACCGAGCAAATATTTGTCAACAACACAAAACAATCAAAATATTGAAGGACTTACTGCCGAATACTTTAATGGCATTGAGTTTGGGGCTAACCCCACTGTAAAAAGAGTTGACAAAACCATCAATTTTCATTGGACTATCTCTACCCCTGATCCATTAATTACGCCAGAATTTTTTTGTGCAAGATGGACAGGCAATATCAAAGCCCCTAAAACGGGTAATTATAAAATTGGGATTGAAGGTAACGATGGTTACAAATTATACATCAACAATCAACTCATCATTAACAATTGGGACAAGCAAAGCTTTCATACCAACCTAGCTGATTTTAATTTTACAGCAGGCACTAATTATCCCATCCGAGTAGAATTTAAAGAGCCCAACGGAAATGCAACCATCAAATTAATTTGGAATGTTGAAATTGCAAATACATCAGAAGAGAAAATAAATGAAGCCGTTGCGGTTGCAAAAAAATCAAAAGTAGCGGTTGTAGTTGTAGGACTAGAAGAAGGCGAATTTAGAGATAGGGCTTCTTTACAATTACCAGGCGAACAAGAACAACTCATTCAAAAAGTAGCAGCTACAGGAACTCCAACTGTTGTTGTTATTGTAGGAGGAAGTGCTGTTACCATGGGTAATTGGATAGACAAAGTAAGCAGTATTGTAGATGTTTGGTACCCAGGTGAAGAAGGCGGACATGCAGTGGCAGCCGTACTTTCAGGCGAATACAACCCGGGTGCTAAACTCCCAATCACATTCCCTGTAAGCGAGGCACAACTTCCGCTTGTATACAACCACAAACCAACTGGTCGTGGCGATGATTATGAAAATCTTACTGGCCTTCCCCTATTTCCTTTTGGATATGGGCTTAGCTATACCACATTTGAATACAGCAATTTGACCATTGAAAAACCAATTGCAAAAAAGGGAGATAAAATCAATGTTTCATTTGTGGTAACAAATACTGGTAAACTTGCTGGTGACGAAGTGGCGCAAGTATATGTAAGAGATCTAATAGCGTCGGTGGCAAGACCCGTTCAAGCATTAAAAGGATTTGAAAGAATTCATTTACAACCTGGTGCATCAAAAACAGTTAGGTTAACACTAAACCCAGAAGATTTTGAAATGCTCAATGAAAAAATGGAAACCGTTATTGAACCTGGCGATTTCATGATTATGATTGGAAGTTCTTCTAGGGATATTAGGATTAAAAAAACAGTGACGCTGCAATAATATTAGCTGTTCCAAATACGCCAAGACTGCTCTGCTTGTTCAACAAACATTTGTTGCCCATTTTGGATGGTGGCGCCCATTTGCATGCCCTTTGCTAAAAAGGTTGATACGGCTGGGTTATAGGTCAAATCAAACAAATGATGTTCAGGTGTTAGTAAATCATAAGGTATAGCCGGACAAGCTTCAATATTTGGAAACATTCCCAGCGGCGTAGTATTAATGATAAGGGTATGTGACGCCATAACAGACGCATCTAAATCATTGTAAGCAAATTGCTCGCTTGTTGCAGTGCGCGACACATAACTAAAGTGAATTCCAAGTTTTTGCAGTACATAAACAATAGCAAGAGCTGCACCACCTGTTCCTAAAACGAGTGCCTTATTATGCAAAGGCTTTAAAAAAGGAATTAAAGAATTTTCAAAACCTATAACATCGGTATTGTAGCCAATTAAGTTACCATCTATAATTTTAACACAATTACAGGCCCCCACTTCTTCGACAGCTTTAGAACGCTCTGTCAAAAAAGCAAGCACTTCTTTTTTATAAGGAATGGTAATATTGAACCCACACAAATCTGGGTGTGTTTTTAAGATATCATGCAAATCATCTATGGAAGGAATTGAAAATCTTTCATACACACAATCTTGAATTCCTTGATCAATAAACTTTTGCGTAAAATATTGCTGGGACAATGAATGCGTTAACGGAAAACCAATGAGTCCATAACGTTTCATATAGCAATTACTTATTTAGGTATAATTCAAAGGTATCGCCTCTTAATCCAATACGCATAGCTTCAAGTGCAATAATCTCATGAGGAGGAATATTACCAAGATTTACATTACAACCAATGAGCTCTAAGAAATAAAGCTGCTGCGCTTTTTGAGGCGCTTCCCAAATTATTTTTTCGGCAGGAATTTGCGTTAATATTTCTTGAACAAGCCCTTCACGCACTTCTCCACTGCCTCTATAAATGCCTACATTACCAGCTTCGCGGGCTTCTGCAATAACATAAGTTGCACCAGCTTCTAGCTCTGCTCGCATGAGTTCGATCCATTTGTAAGGAGGGATAATATGCGCAGCATCTTTACTACCTACTTCGCTTAAAATGGTAAAATGTTTTGCTAATTTTTCTATGTAACCACATTTTTCGGTGTGTGGAATGCTTATAGAACCATCACTCACTTCCATATATGTAATGCCATAATCTTTACAGATACTCACATAGTCATCAAATTGACCACGCACTAAAAATGCTTCAAATAAAGTACCACCAAAATAAAGCGGAATGTTATAAGACTGATAAGCTTCTAGTTTTTGCTTGAGATTTGGCGTAACAAAAGAAGTTCCAAATCCCAACTTAATCACATCAGAATGCGGACCACCTACACTCATGAAATTATGTACTTCATTGATGCTTAACCCCTTATCCATAATCATGGTTAACCCTGAAGTTCTTGGCTGTGTGGTACGTACTGGAATTTGTGATAAATTAAAATTCATAGTTCTAATTTTTTACTGAAATGCAAAAATAAGTTAAACAAATGACTTTTTAAGGCTGATTATAGGAGGTGCTTGCGGTTTGACTATATCTTTCTTCGACGCTTAAACCTAGCAACGAGATCTACCACCTGCGCATTTTGAAGAACAGAAGGTTTAATATCAATGAATTTTTTTAACAGCTTAGGGCTAGCTGCCATCGCCTGCTCAAGTAAAATCAAGCCCTCCTTTGATTTACCGATGATAAATAAAATAGCACTCTGGTAAAATAAAAATATAGGCTTATAATCTGTAGCGATACCCGCATTTTTACTTTGCACTAAGGCTTCCTCAAAATATTCTGCAGTAATTAAACAATTGATGAGGGCCTCCCAACCCGAAACATTTTTAGGCTTGTGCTTAACAACAACACCAAAATAATGCACCGCTTCTTTAAATTGACCAAGATTCAATTTGCATTCACCCATCGCCAAATTGTATTCAGTAATGGCACGGTGCATGCGCATGGCATTTTCCAATTGTTTTATAGCCGGCTGCCACTGCTTTTCCAACATATACGTGGTGGCTATTTTATAATACAACTTACTATCATCCGGATTTAAATGGACCGCTTTTTTATAATAAAATCTTGCTTGGGCAATTTTTCCCATTTTATGATAACAATGGCCAATAGCTTCATAAATAACATCTTCAGGCCTTGTAAGTGACACTACTTTTTCAAGTACTTCAATGGCTTCTTTATATTTTCGCAAGCGCAAATAGGCGTCGCCCATATTACGGTAAGCGTAGTCAAATTTATCATCAATAGCTACTGCGTATTGATAAGCATCAATTGATTTTTCGTAGAGTTTTAGCCCTTGATAAGCAGCAGCCAAATTAAACCATGCAAGCTCGCTATACGGGAGTTGATCAATTATTTTTTGATGCAGCTTTATACTTTCTTCATTACGCCCTGTATAGTCTGTCCAGAAACAAATTTTGTACAATGCTTCTTCGTTTGCAGGCTCTTGTTCCAAAATCAACACCAAGCAATCAAATACTTTTTCAAAAGATTCATAATCGTCATAAACATCCGCTAATTCAAAAAGTAAATCTACTTTTTCATCACCTTCAAATTTATGCATTGCAGCTTCTAATAATTCAGCTGCTTTTTCAGGTTGATCGAGTGCCAAATAGGCATCCGTTTTTAAAATATATAAATCAATATCTGAATTGTCGTAGAGTTCCGATGTTTCCAAAATGTCAAGCGCCTCTAGATACCGTTTATCAACAATGAGTAAATCTGCCTTTTTTATCATGAGTGCAGAGGCAAAAGGAAATTGCTCTAGGCCAATTTCAACAGCTTCTAAAGCCTCTTTTACATTGTCTTTTTCGTCGAAATAATCAATAATGCGTAAAAATGCGTCCTCCTCCAAAAATTGATGCTGACGACCAAGCTTGAGATTCCGGTACTGCTGTAACAGTTCTTTAAGTGATTCCCGGTCTTCTTGGTATCTATTTTGGCTCATTATTGAAAGGAATTAACCTAAAATAGACCAAAAATCAAGGTTTTCCAACAATCCAGACAACAATTTATGAACATCGCTGTTCTATTAATGATTTGGTAATTGTGAAATAATTAAGAATCCATACCTTTGCAGTAATGAAACGCAGTAAACTTATACTTACATTGACCTTAGCTGTTACCCTACTTGTAGGCGTACAAACAGCTTATGCTGCGTTTACATTAAGTGGAGTTACCGCAGAAAAAAGAGGTAAGCAATCTAAGTTTACACTTAAAAATCTAAACCTGCTCAATTCCAAAAGCTTATCTTATAGCTCTCTTAAGTCAACAATGCAATACAAAAGCATTCAAACTATCGGCCTTCAATTAAAGGGTAATAATAATGAAATGAATTCTATGCTACGTTTTGATAACGGCAATAGTTCATTTGTTGTCCCTTATAAGTTTAAAGTAAAAGTGCCTAAGTTTAAGACGCCTTCTCCGGCATCAAACTAACATACCCTATCTTTTCTAATTTTATTCTACGGAAATTATCCGATATCCTTTTGTAGGAATATCAAATTTAGATGCAGCTACAGGATTGTATAAATTAATTTGCGTTGCTCTAAAAATTGTTTTTACACCCGGGTCATCAACCATTTCATATCCAAGTACAAATCCAGGAATATCTTTGAACATGTATTCATAATCTCTAACAGACGGGATGATGGCAGTTGTATAATAAACTGTTATAGTAGTCCCATTTTTAAGTTGCAGTAGCGCCTTTTTACAAGAATAATCTAAAACAGAAATTGAGTCGTTGGTGAATTGTATTTGTATACTATCAAGCGGCATATTTAAATTACGCCACTGCTTGGCATTTAAAGAAGTCATGTATTTGTCTTCTCCAAATGAACGTAAAACGGTTGCAACCCCTGTTGATTTATTATAAATAGTAGATTGCGAATACGCAGGAGCTACAAGATCTATGCGGGCATTATTGCTTTTTATATAAACCGTTTTAGTTGCTTTTTGACGCATACTTGCAGTAGCGTTGTCTTGTGATTCCACTTTATAAACAACCGTACACTCTGCCACAATACGTTGCTGCGCAGTAGCTACATGAAAAGCCAAGAAACAAACTAATATGGAAGTGACTACTTTCAAACAATGGGGGTTTAAAAAAAGCCCTACTTATAATAGCAGGGCTTTTTATTTATTTTTTCTTAGACGTTTTATCTTTTAAGTCCTGTAACTTTTTTTGACTGTCTTGCATTTGCTCAAAACGCGTTTGCCATTTACTTTTAGCTTTTGGCGTTTTGCGTTTCTCATCCATCTGCGCTAAAATTTTATCATGGTTGATGATATAATTTTGAATCACAAACTGCAAGCCTAATGTTACAAGGTTTGATACCGTATAGTACCAGGTTAATGCCGACGGCAATCTATTAAAGATAAACAAAAGCATGAACGGGAAAATATAAGGCATGTACTTGAGCGCTGGATTATCCTGCGTTGGCGTCATGCTCATGTTGTAAATAGAAATAAGGAAGCTCGTTAATACCGCAGTAATGGTAAACAAACTAATATGGTCTCCAAAACCTAACGGAATACTAAATGGAAGCGTAGCAATTACATCATAGCTTGATAAATCTTTACTCCACAAAAAGGCTTGTCCTCTAAGTGCGATATTAGAGTTAAAGAAGCTATAAAGTGCAAAGAAAATAGGGATTTGTAGAAGTGCTGGAATACAACCTCCAAGTGGGTTCACGCCCGCTTCTCTAAACAATTTCATTTGCTCCATCGCAAAACCTTGCTGATCGTCGCCAAATTTTTTCTTAATGGTATCAAGCTCTGGCTTTAACACTTTCATTTTAGCGCCACTTAAATAGCTGCTATATGTTAAAGGAGAAGTAACAAGTCTAATAAATAAGGTAAGTAGCAATACCACCCAACCATAATTAGAAACAAAGCCAGCAAAGAAATCGAACACTGGCATGATAATATACTTGTTAATAGGACGAACAAAAGAATACATGTCTCTTCCTAAATTCACAATACGCTCCATTTCTGGGGCTTGCTTTTTAAGGATTTCAAAATCGGAAGGACCTGTAAATAATTGAAGCGCCACTTTATTTGTTGCTGCCTGTGGTAATTTGATTTGTAAATTGGTTTCTGTTTTAGCAAGCTTGCTAGAACTATCTGTATAACGAGACCAGTTTACAGCACCTGAATTAAAACTGTTTTTTGCAATAAGCGTTGTATTAAAAAACTGTTGTACCACACTTACCCACTGTACCGGCTTCTCAAATGTTTTTTCGTTATTGGCTGATATATAATCAAATTCGTTCCCTTCAGAAAAACAAATATTAGACATCTGTCTTTCATATTCTGCAGTTCTTTCGAGTTGATTGGTTTCAGATAACCATTTAAAATTAAGCACCCCTGCCGTTAACAATTGACCAGCTCCTACTAGTTCGATATCCCAATCTAGTGCATAAGAATTTGGATGTAATGTGTAGGTATGAATAATTGAAGTACCAGTAGCTGATGCAATAACAAATTTGATAGAAGAAGATCCATCTTGTGCTTTGGTTATTGTAGCAGGTGTGAAATATAAATCAGATGATTGAGCCGTTTTATTATCTGCAGTGTTAACTGCATAGCCCATTTGATTTTGCTGAACAAGAACAACCGCTCCACTATCTGGAGTTGTATATTTTTTTAAGGTTACACTTTTTACTTGGCCACCCTTATTGGTCAATACAACACTGATCAAATCATTTTCGAGCGTTACCGTTGTGTCTTTACCAAGTGCAGCCTCTGCAAAGTTTCCTGCAGTAGCAATTTTAGCAATAGAATCCCTTTGTAAAGAATCAATTTTAGCTGCTACAACATCTTGTGGCTTAATGAGTTTAGCTTGCGCTTTAGCAATAGAATCTTCTTGTTGTTTTTTAAAGGCAACAAGAGCGGTTTGCTGTTGATTGGTATACCAGAAATAGGAAAAAAACAAGATACCTAACAAAACAAATCCTATGAGCGAATTCTTATCAGACTTCATACGTGTATTTATTGAAGGGCAAAGGTACTAGTTGTATAGTAGATTCATTACCGATCCATTAATAATTAATGTTATTTAACGGCTTTTGAGGCCTGATAGAGCTTTGCAGCCGCTATAAAGCTAACAAAAAGTGGCGCTGGCACTTCGGCAGTACTCTTTAATTCGGGGTGGTACTGAACGCCAATAAAAAATGGATGATTCGGAAGCTCCACAATTTCAACAAGGCCTGTTTCAGGATTCTTACCACTCGCTACAAGTCCGGCTTTGATAAATGCGTCATAGTAATCATTGTTAAATTCATAACGGTGACGGTGGCGCTCAGTAATTGATGTAGCACCATATATTTTGTGCGCCAATGTACCTGGTGTAATTTCACAAGGATATGCACCAAGGCGCATGGTTCCACCCATCATTTTTATTTTCTTTTGCTCTTCCATCATATTAATAACAGGATTGGAAGTTTTAGCATCCATTTCGGTTGAGTGAGCATCCGCTAATCCAAGCACATTTCTAGCATACTCAATCACGGACATTTGCATACCCAAACAAATACCAAAAAATGGCAAATTGTTTTCTCTTGCATACTGCACGGCATGAATTTTTCCTTCGATACCTCTGTTACCAAAACCAGGTGCTACGAGTAAACCATCAAGGCCTTCTAGCTTTTCAGAAACGTTTTCTTGTGTCAAGTGCTCACTATGCACGTTCACCACTTTTACTTTTACCTCATTTGGTGCACCTGCATGAATAAAGCTTTCTAAAATTGATTTATAGGCATCTTGTAGTTCAATATATTTTCCGATCAATCCAATACGTACTTCTGATTTTGGATGTTTTAATTTTTGTAAAAAGCCATTCCATTTATCTAAATTAGGCGCACCGTAACCATTGATATTTAATTTTTTCAAACAAATTAAATCGAGTTTTTCACGAAGCATTAACACAGGTACTTCATAAATGGTTGATGCGTCCATCGCCTCTATAACTGCATCCTGCTTTACATTACAGAAGAGTGCAATTTTTCTTTTGATATCATCATTTAACGGTTCTTCAGTTCTGCAAACGATAATATCTGGATGCACGCCTGTTTCACTTAACATTTTTACACTGTGCTGAGTAGGTTTTGTTTTTAATTCTTTAGCCGCACGTAAATACGGAATGAGTGTCAAATGCACTACCATTACATCTTCTTCTGGGAGTTCCCATTGTAATTGACGAACTGCCTCAATAAAAGGTAAACTTTCAATGTCACCAACAGTACCTCCAATTTCAGTTAAGATGATATCATACTTACCTGTTTCACCAAGCAGCTTCATGCGGTGCTTAATTTCATCGGTAATATGCGGAACTACTTGAACTGTTTTGCCCAAAAAATCACCTGCTCTTTCTTTATTAATAACGGTCTGATAAATACGACCCGTAGTTACGTTATTAGCCTGGGTGGTATGAATGTTTAAAAAACGTTCGTAGTGACCTAAATCCAAATCCGTTTCTGCACCATCTTCGGTAACATAACACTCCCCATGTTCGTATGGATTTAAGGTTCCTGGATCCACGTTAATGTATGGATCAAACTTTTGAATGGTTACTGTAAGTCCTCTAGACTGCAATAATTTTGCGAGCGAAGCTGCAATAATTCCTTTTCCTAAGCTACTTGTAACGCCGCCCGTAACAAAAATGTACTTTGCCATAAATTAAATTCATCTAGTTGTAAAAATAAAATGCACCCAATAGCAAGGCTATTGTGCACGCCATTTTTACATGGTTAAGATTGTTTTGACCTGATTTTAAAAGGGAAATTTATTAGAGGTCATACAAACCTACATTAATTAAAAGGACCCGCAAAGTGTTTGCGTCTTGAATCTTAAAAATAATTGAAAATGTGAATAAACCCGTTAATAAATAAGGCCTTTTTGAAGGTAATGGACCACATAATCCTGTACCCCTTCTTCGAGACTTGTAAAGCCTGTTTGATAGCCTGCCGCCTTTAGCTTTTCCATGTTCGCTTCGGTAAAATATTGATAGGTATCCCTAATATCTATTGGCATATCTATAAATTCGATATTGGGCTCCAATGCAAGTCCAGCAAAAGTAGACCGAACTAAATCTATAAAACTACGCGCTTCACCGGTTCCTAAATTATAGAGCCCATTATGTAGCGGCTGCCATTTTTGATCCAGCATTGTTTCCAGCATCCAACCTATTACAGCCACTACATCTTTAACGTAAATAAAATCACGAAGCTGCTCACCATCTTTGTAATCCGGTTTGTGGCTTTTAAATAGCTTTACTTTTCCAGTTTCTTTGATTTGATTAAAGGCATGAAAAATAACAGATGCCATGCGGCCCTTGTGGTATTCACCGGGACCATACACGTTAAAGAATTTTAATCCTGTCCAATTTGCAGGTCCTTCTGTTTGCGCAAGCGCCCACTTATCAAATTCATTTTTACTTACACCATAAGGGTTTAAAGGCTTTAAGGCTGCAACAGCTTCATGGTCATCGTTGTAGCCATTTTCACCAGCACCATAAGTAGCTGCCGATGATGCATACATCAGTGGAATATTTTTTGCAGTACAGTACTGCCAAATTTGTTTTGAATACTCGAGATTGAGCGCTTCATGTACACTATAATCAAACTCGGTGGTATCTGTTCTTGCGCCTAAATGTATACAAGCATCAATTTTAGTTTCTGTTCTTGTAAGCCACTCAAACAAAGAAGACCTTTCTACGATGTGATCGTATATTTTTCCTTCCCAGTTTTTTCTTTTTGCTTCTACACCAAAATCATCCACTAAAATTAAATGATGATACCCTTGCGCATTTAAATAACCCGCCATACATGATCCAATAAATCCTGCAGCACCTGTAACTATGATTGTTGAAGGATTTGTTGTCATGAAAAAATATTCAGGCAAATAAATTATTTAATTAAACGCTCAATAGCGGTGTAGTACTTAT
>JBEGUD010000201.1:0-7581 GCA_041179065.1 Bacteroidota bacterium
TGATTCACCTGATTCACTACTTGGTTCAGTTGATTCACCCTTGGTTCACCTGATTCACTTGTTGATTCACCTGATTCACTCTTGATTCACCTGATTCACTCTTGATTCACACGCAGAAGTATTTTTAGTTTAAGTACCCGTTAAGAATTAGTTTATGTTAAAATTGGAGAAATTAATTTTCCAAGATTTCCCCAATTGAGCTAAACATCGATTGACTGCATAGAAAAGTGTATCTTTATTTAGATAATCTATTGGGTCAATTTGTTCTTTTTTGATTTTACGCCAGAGCGTTTCCGCAATATTAAAGTGGGGCGAATATGGAGGGATATAAAAAATGTATAACCCTCTTTTTGCCCAAAATTTCAATTGTTGCTGGATGATTTTAGCCTTGTGAATACGAGCATTATCAAGCATGACAACTGTTTGTTTTTGTATTTGAAATGATAGCTTTTCTAATTGCTCAAATACGAAACTTGCATTAATATTTTGCTCTGATGTAGCCCAGTGATGTTGATTATATCGGCTGATAAGTCCCTAAATGTTAATTTTATAACCCTTTTCAACGGGTATGTAAATATCTTCATCGGGAAATTGCCAACCGTAGGGAACATAACCTTCACTACATACATGACTTTCATCACCATAGAATAAATCAATAAGTCCTTGCTCGGAAAGTTGCTCTAACTCAGCGATTAACTCTATTTTAAGAGCATACAAATCGGGGTCAGGCTTACCTTTGCAGCGTTTTCTTATCCGCTTGTATCGACCGTCAAGGCTTTTAAAAAAAGCTTTAAAGTGCTAATACTAACGGATTTTCCAGATTTTTCCTCCCATTCAGCTTTGGCTGTTTGGATTCGCTGACGGTGAGCTTTGACACTTTGTAGTATCAATTCCTTGTCTGTCTCTTTATTGAGGATTGGCTTACGTCCTTGACCAGATTTATTCATTAAACCTTTGATGCCAAAGTCTTTGTATCTTTTGACCCAAGCATTGACACTTACGTAAGTCATACCAGTAATTTCACCCACTTCTTCGGACTTACGTCCAGTTGTTTTTAGAAGAATTACTTGACATCTCATACGATAACAATGGACTTGACTTGTTTTAAAGTCATGTTCTAAGGCTAATTTAGCCGATTCACTTAATAGTGGAGTATTGACTCGTCCCATAAAACGAAGTTACAAAAAATAACATAAACTAATTTTGAACGAGTACTTAGTTAATTTATTTCTTCATTTAAAAGAAATACATCTCAAACTGGTTCTACGTCAATTTTGGTAAAACCCTCATTTGTAGTTTAGCTTCGCTGGGTAAAAAAACGTTATTTTTAAAAATTTTATTAAACATAACTTCAATTATACAACTTTTCATATGCTACTGATTTAACTTGACACATAAACGTTAAGTATATGAATATCAAGGAGTTGAAAGCAAATAAAAAAAATCGTAAATTATCCTTTACCTCCAAAAAGTAGGAAGAATTTACCGTGCTGGATTCGTATCTTCTAAGGAATTAAAGACGGATTTGCACATGGATTTTAAACGAGTCCGACAGCTAAATCGACGGAGTGCCGCCCAGTGGTATTTTAAACATCGAATTATTCCGTATTTAAAACCTAAAAGACGAAAGCCCATGAAGCCAGAAATCAACAAAACTAAGGATTTAGAAGCCAAAATAAAATGGCTTGAAAAAGAGAATGAAATGCTCAGGATGAAATCCATTGCCTGGGAAACTTTGGTGGATATTGCCTAATCTATACCTTATCAGAAAAAACCATTCGTTCCAGGAATTTCCAAAATCAACTTATATCCAAACATACCAGCAGGCGTTTGATAGCCAGCTACATTTTTTGTTGCAAGTATTTTTTTGACAATGAGTAGCGATGCTTCTGCTGTTAATTTATACCCTTCTGCTGTTTCTAATCTTGCTTCCACACTTTTTCCGTGGGCATTGGTGGCTTTTCCCCAAATTAACGATTGCCCATTTTGATTTTGGCTTTCAGTAGGTCCTATTATTTTTTTGTCCACATAAGCCTGCAATTGTTTTCTAATAATTTTTTTTTTCAGAATTGGATTAAACAAAAACTGGAACTTCCATGCAAGATAAGTGTTTTTGGATACGCCCCTATATGCTTCGATGTTCGGAATGTGGGTGGTATGATAAGCTGTGGAAATATCACCCCAAGGAATGGACATTGCAAATCGCTTAATTTTTCCAAAATCAACTTCTTGTCCTTTTTGTCCGATGGGTGTAGCCACTATGACACCGTTTTTTCTTATAGCTCCTTTATTCCCCAGATTTTGTATCATAGTGATTAAAGTTCCATGCGAAATGCTACCACCCACAGTTGTAAATGCGATTTGTAAATGTGTGGCATCAGGTAGCTGCGTATGCAGGTATTTAGACAAGCAGTCGGTAGGAACAACGTCGAAACCCACACCTGGCATCAACACAATATTACTTTTTAGTGCTTGGTCGTTGTAACTTTTTATCATTTCAAAAACCGATACTTCGCCTGTAATGTCCAAATAGTGTGTTTTAGCAATCAGGCAGGCTTCAACCATTTGCTTCGCTGTGCGAATAAAAGGACCAGCACAATTGAGTACCAAGTCAAATTTTTCAAGATAACCTACCAATTCTGATTGGTTATCTAAGCCAAAAACCAAATATTCAAGTCCAAATTTCTCAGCAATTGGTTTGATTTTATGTTCAGAACGCCCAGCAATTACTGGTTTTAAACCTTGTTTAATTGCCAATTCAATGGTTAAATTGGCTGTGTAGCCATTAGCTCCGTAAATTAAAAATGACATATTTTTTGATTTTTAAAGTCTGTTTGGGCATAGATTTGTAAAAAAATATTATTCAAACTATGCTGCCTTACTAATTTCTTCCCTGTAAGGTTTCAAAGCCAAAGCATAAAAAATTATAGTTGCCAAGCCACCAATTATATATAAGGCGAGCAGCGAATGCTTTATCATTTTTTCATCATGAAAAATGGAATCTGTGAAAAAAGCAACCGTAAATGGACCAGCACCCATACCAATAATATTCACAAAAAATAAATAAATGGACGAAGCCAAAGCTCTAACCCGATTGGGCATTAACTCTTGCACTGCCGCCACCGCAGCACCAATGGGGAATGCAATAAAAAAAGCTGGAAATGCACTGGCTAAAATTAACATATTGGGGTCGTTTATAAAAAAAACCAAAACAGATAAAAATATACCAAAGCCACTTATTAAACCTACACGAACTTTACCATTTAATACACCTTGTTTTTGATACCTGTCTGCCAACCAACCACCTGCCAACACGCCCAATGTAGAAAAAATAGTGCTGACAATGCCATATTTGCCTGCCACTTCTTGCATTTCCCAACCAAAAGTACGTTGAAAAAAAGTGGGTATCCAAGCCGATGACCCATAACCCACAAATGCCGTAAAAGCGGTGGCAACACACATAGGCAAATAGGCTTTGCGTTTTATCCATATTATTTCTAAGGCTTCTTTGAGCGTAGCTTTTGTTTCTGATACTTGTCCAGCATCTTTACGGATAGGTTCTTTGACGGTGAAAACTAATAATGCGATTAAAAAACCAGGCAAACCGATATAAACGAACAACATTTGCCATTGAAAAATTTCACCCAAAATAGGCACATAAATAGTTCCTCTTGTTGGCAAATAACTTATCAAAAGTCCGCCAATTAAGATGGCAACACCTGTGCCTAAAAAAGAACCCAAAGCGTAGGTACTTAATGCTCTACTCAATTTATTTTTAGGAAAATAGTCGCTAATCATAGAATATGCCGATGGACTTAAAGTGGCTTCTCCAACACCCACACCGATTCGACTCAGAAAAAATTGATTAAAGGTTTGCACTCCACCGCACAAGGCTGTCATCAAACTCCACACTGTTATACCCGCTATGATAATATTTCTCCGATTAAATTTATCAGCAAAATGACCTATCAAAACACCAAAAAATGTATAAAACAAGGCAAAGCTCAAACCCATCAATAGGCTAATTTGTGTATCTGTTAGGTGCAAATCTCGCTTAATTGGTTCTACCAAAAGAGCCAATATGGAACGGTCAACAAATGAGGAAATATTAGCCAATAAGAGTATAAACACGACATACCATGCGTAACGTAAATTGGGTTTTGTTTGGTTTTCCATGATGGGTTTGTATATTTTTATTTTGATATTTTAAACATTTGTTGCTGCTAACGATTTTTTGATGATATTCCAATAACCAACTGGAAACAGACGGGTTAGCCAATCAATAAGATAGGATGAACGACCAATCAACAATTTGGCTTTTCGCTTTTCTATGGCAGACACTATGAGCAATGCGGCAGCCTCGGGGCTAATATCATATTTCACATTTAAGGCTTCTTGGGCACGTTTTGCAGCTTCGGGATTTACGGCGGCAGCTACACGGGCAGTCATTGTGATAGGCGTTTTTATACCCGCTGGATAAACAACCGACATTCCAACATTACTACCTTCCAATTCGTGTCGCAAGGTATCTGAAAAACCACGAATGGCAAATTTAGAAGTAGTGTATGCCGTGCGACCAGCGGGTGCAGCAAGCCCCCAAACACTTGAAAAATTGACAAAATGCCCATAATCTTGCTCTTGCATATAAGGCAGACAACCTTTTGTGAGTACCACCACACTCCAAAAATTAATATCAATCAGCCAACGAAATTCCTCCAAAGTCAGTTTTTCAAAACGACCAATAAGGGCTACACCTGCGGCATTTATCAATAAATTTATTTTTCCATGTTCGGCAATAACGGCTTCTGGCACTTTCAGAACCGCTTTTTCATCTTGCAAATCAACAATATGAATACTAACCCTTACGCCTAAACGTTTGGCTTCTTGGGCAACTTCTTCTAATTTGACAGCATCACGGTCTAATAAAGCAAGATGTGTTCCTCGACTTGCCAATTCAAGGCTTGTTGCTCTACCAATACCCGATGCCGCACCAGTTACCAAAGCAACACTATCTTTAAAATAAGGTACATTTTTCATTATTTTAAAAGATTAAGTTTATAGATTTTTTGTAAAATACGGTCAATATTTTTGGAAGGAAGAAACGGCTTAAATAGCGTATAAACCATTAATTGCTTTCCAATACGCATTCGAATTGGCGGATTTTTTGATAGTACGCCATCGGCAAGTTTTGCAGCAAATTCTTCGGCTGGCATGGCATCGTCGGTTTGCGAACCCATCGCTCTTGCTATGGCAGCTTCTTGCACTTTTAGGTAGGCTGATTGCGGACTAAATCTTGCTTTTAAACCTTGGGCTGCGGTGTTTCCAAAACCAGAGCGAATCATATTGGGTTCAACCCGCATCACATGAACACCAAAAGGCTGCATTTCCATACGAAGGGCATCTGTGAGGGCGTGTACTGCAAATTTGGTAGCACAATAAACGCCCGCAAAAGGGGAAGCCATCACCCCAGAAGTGCTTCCAATATTTACAATCATACCTTGTCTTTTTTCCAACATATCTTTGCCTATTGCTTGCGTTACTTGCAGTAAGCCAAGTACATTTACATCAAATTGTGCTTTCACATCTTCAATGGGCATTTCGATTGTAGGGCCCATCGCTCCATAACCAGCATTGTTGATTAAGATATTTACATCTACATTTTCTGATTTAAGGCGGTTTTGTAATACCTCAATTTGTTCCTTTTTAGTAACGTCCAATAATTGCGTTTTTACGCCTAATGCTTCCAATTCTTGAAGGGCTGATGCCTGTAAACCAGTGGCGTAAACTTGCAGACCACGTTTATGAAACTCCAATGCCAAAGCACGACCAATACCGCTGTCGCAACCTGTGATTAATATATTTTTTTGAGATGATTTCATTTTATTTTTTTGTTTTATAATTAAAAAGTTTAGCTCTTTGTCGAACTAATCGGATTACGTACACTACCAATACCGTGAATAATTAATTCGAGTTGGTCGTTATGTTGAGGTAAAAAGCCATTTTCCATGCCACAGCCACCTGGCAAAGTACCTGTGCCAAAAAATTCACCAGCAAAAAGCCGTTCACTTCGAGAAACATGAGCCAATGCCTCGCCCAAAGTAAATTGAGGCTTTTGGGTGGAAACTTCCGATACTTTTTTGCCGTTTATTTTAACCTCACCCGTAAGCGTTTGCCAAATAGGTAGCACTTCATCGGCTGTAACTACTTCACAGCCAAGTACATTGCAAAAGTGTTTTGCTTTTTGAGGACCAAAACCACTACCCATTTCAGCCATTTGCACGTTTCTGACACTTACATCATTAAAAACCATGAACCCACCAATGGCAGCTTCTGCCTCTTGTGGCGTAGCGTTAAAGAGTGGTTTTGAAAGAACAAAACCAAGTTCCAATTCATAATCCAATGCAGTACAATAATCAGGATAAGGAATAGTTGCCCCTTGCGGAATAAAAGCAAGGTGGTTTCCCATGTAGTAAATTGGTTGTTTATACCAAAGCGGTTTTGGCTTAAAAGCGGGAAAAGGCTTTCCTGTTATTTTTTCAAAAATCTTAGTTATGGGAAACACTTTTGGTAAAAACCTCTTAGCAAAACCCCGTGAAGAATCAATAACATGACGTTCATACAACATGAAATCACGATACGACAAAGGTTGAAAAGGCAATAAGTAGTTATCAACTTCTCTATTATCTGCCGACATCGTTTTTGCAATTTCCGCTAACGTTTCTCTTTCCTTTGGCGATGCCGAGAGGATATTTAGCACACTCGAAGCAACAGATTGCAACTGCGGTTGCTGTTTTACAATACCACTTACATTTACCCAGCCTGCCGAAGAAGCTATTTGTATGCAAGGTTCGTTGTCTATCAATACTTGTCTTATTTTCATTTTTCTTTTCTTTTAATTCATTTTTTGAAATAAATTTCACTATAAACCAACATCAGCCTTACGAATCCATGCTATCTTATTGTTTTCTGAAAGACTATGGATATATAAAGCCGTTTCAGTTTCGGTAGCACCAGAGGTTTGGGGATAATCGCTTTTTTCGTTTTGAAGGCTTTTAAGTACCTTGCCGTTTTCGTCTATTGCAAAAACATGGGCAAATCCAGTTTTTTTATCGTCTTCCAAAAAAAACAAAAACTTCAAAATTAATGAACGCAATTTTGGTTTGTCAGACAGGTTATCAAGTGCTTCATTGCGTACATCTGTTAAACCAACCCAAAATCTACCTTCCTTGCCAAGCATTATATTATCGGGAAATCCTGGCAGATTATCAATAATAATTTTCGCCTCATCACTTTTTTGCTTTGCACTTATGTCGCTGGCATCAGGGTTAATTTTCCAAATACGGTATTTACCACACTCAGCTAACATTAAGTGCTTTCCATCTTGTGTAAAAGCAATTCCATTTGCAAAACTCAAATCACTCATCACGATTCTCGTTTTTTTTGTTTGAGGATTATACTCTAACAATCTTCCGCTACAAGAGCTTGCTAAAAAGTCCATTGACGATGCTTTGGCTATTCCCCCATGTTCAGTGCCACCAAATAGGGTCGTAGCATCGGTAAAATATATCTTGCCCGATGGGG
>JBEGUD010000202.1:0-4470 GCA_041179065.1 Bacteroidota bacterium
TGACTGTATATATGGCGATAAAAATATATATAGTACCGTTCGTGACCTTTTATTGTGGGATAAAGCCCTCTATCAAGGCAGTTACATCAGTCAAACTACCTTGCAATTGGCTTTTTTACCAGGTAGTAATGATCGGCCTTCGATACATAATTATGGTTTAGGATGGCGAATGCTGAACCAGCCAGATCAAAAAATCATTTACCATAATGGTTGGTGGCATGGCAATAATTCGGTTTTTAGTAGGTTTATTAAGGATACCGCCACTATTATCGTATTAGGAAATAGATTTAACCGTAATATATACAAAGCCAAGAACATAGCTGCTTCCTTTTTGACAGGTTCCGATACAACCTCAGTGGCCGAATAGTTAAGCATTTGAACCAAAAACTTATACAAACAGGGGCTAATTTGGGTGATTTTTAGCCAATTACCCTTATTTTTGCAGACTTTTAAAATCTAATTTTTTACTAGATCCAATCGATTATGAACAACATGTTGTTTTATGCCGTTCCGGCGATGGGACTTATAGGTCTCCTTTACACACTCGTTAAATTTTTATGGGTATCTAAGCAAGATGCTGGTAACCCAAGAATGAAAGAAATCAGTGACTACATTGCTGAAGGTGCTATGGCATTCTTAAAAGCAGAGTGGAAAATCCTTGCTTATTTCGTTGTTATTGTAGCCCTATTACTTGGTTTTATGGCAAATACCAATGAGTCAAGCCATTGGAGCATTGCTATTTCATTTATTATTGGTGCTGTTTTCAGTGCTACAGCAGGTTACATTGGTATGAAGGTTGCTACTAAAGCAAACGTTCGTACTGCAGAAGCTGCTAAAACGAGTTTATCACGTGCACTTAAAGTATCTTTTACAGGTGGATCTGTAATGGGTATGGGTGTATCTGGTTTAGCTGTTTTAGGTTTAGGCGGTTTGTTTTTAATTTTAAAACATTACTTCTCTCCTGATGGTGATGCAGAAGGTATGTTACGTACGATAGAAATTTTAACTGGATTTTCTTTAGGTGCTGAATCTATCGCTTTATTTGCGCGTGTAGGTGGTGGTATTTATACCAAAGCTGCAGACGTTGGAGCAGATTTAGTAGGTAAAGTAGAAGCTGGTATTCCTGAAGATGATCCTCGTAACCCTGCAACCATTGCAGATAACGTTGGTGACAACGTTGGTGACGTTGCAGGTATGGGAGCCGATTTATTTGGTTCTTATGTTGCAACTGTATTAGCAACAATGGTACTAGGTCAAGAAGTTACTGGCGCAGATAAATCTCAACTAGTAGATGCATTTGGCGGCCTATCTCCTATTTTATTACCTATGTTAATTGCTGGTATTGGTATTATTTTATCAATCATCGGAACTCTATTTGTAAGAATCAGTGATAAAGCGGGTTTAAATACAGCTACTGTGCAAAATGCACTGAACATGGGTAACTATGGTTCTATGATTTTAACGGCAGTGGTATGTTATTTCTTAGTAGGAAATGTATTACCTGAAACGATGTACTTACGTGGTTTAGAATTCACAAGAAACGGTGTAATTGGTGCGATTGGTGTAGGTCTAGTTGTGGGTGTGTTAATGAGTATCATTACTGAATATTACACCGCAATGGGTAAGCGTCCAGTATTAAGTATTATTAAACAATCAAGTACAGGTCATGCAACTAATATTATTGGTGGTTTAGCAATTGGTATGGAGTCTACCTTCTTACCAATTCTAGTTTTAGCTGCTGGTATCTTTGGTTCTTTCTATTGTGCAGGTTTATATGGTGTGGCTATTGCTGCTGCAGGTATGATGGCAACAACTGGTATGCAACTTGCTATTGATGCATTTGGTCCTATCGCAGATAATGCTGGTGGTATTGCTGAAATGAGTGAGTTACCTGCTGAAGTTCGTGAAAAAACTGATATTTTAGATGCGGTTGGTAATACAACAGCTGCTAGTGGTAAAGGTTTTGCCATTGCTTCTGCTGCATTAACTTCACTTGCATTATTTGCTGCGTTTGTGGGTGTTGCAATGCCTGACAATCAGCACATCGATATTTATAAAGCGGATGTATTAGCTGCCTTATTTGTAGGTGGAATGATTCCTTTTATCTTCTCTTCATTAGCTATTAGAGCAGTGGGTGAAGCAGCTATGAGTATGGTGGAAGAAGTGCGTCGTCAGTTCCGTACCATTCCTGGTATTATGGAAGGTACAGGTAAGCCAGAATACGATAAGTGTGTGGCAATCTCTACTGAGGCATCTCTTAAAAAAATGATGTTACCTGGTGCTATCACTATTGTATCTCCTTTATTAGTAGGATTTTTATTAGGTCCAGAAGCACTTGGTGGTTTCTTAGCAGGTGCTACTGTTAGTGGCGTGTTAATGGGTATTTTCCAAAACAACGCAGGTGGTGCTTGGGACAATGCTAAAAAATCTTTTGAGAAAGGTGTTGAAATTAATGGTGAGATGTTCTACAAAAAATCTGAACCACACAAAGCATCAGTAACTGGTGATACAGTGGGTGATCCATTTAAGGATACATCAGGTCCTTCAATGAATATCTTAATTAAACTAATGTCAATTGTATCTTTAGTAATTGCGCCAACGCTTGCTAAAATGCACCCAACATCTAGTGCAACTGTAACAAAAACACAAACAGTAGAAATGTCAATCATTAGTACTGATACTTCTGCGAATCCTATTGATACTGCAAATACAGTGACTATTTCTGCAGATTCAAAAACTTTGGTACAAGCATTACAAGAAGACGGTTTAGCGCCTAAAGACAATGTAAACATCCAAATTAAAGATGGTAACATTTCAGTAAATGGTAAAGCGCTTACGCCAGAACAAAACGAAAAATACAAAACGTATTTGCACACTAAAATGGCAAATAAAGAATAGTTTATAAAGTATTCGATTTAAAATCCCTCCTATTTTGGAGGGATTTTTTTTGTACTATTGTAATTCAAATTTTGGTATGGGAAAATATATAAAGCCTACAGAAAAAGAGTTTGAGATACTTACTGTGTTATGGCAAGAAGGTGCTGCTACTGTAAAAAAAGTACATGAAATATTGGCTTCTAAAACGGGCTATACCACCACTTTAAAACTCATGCAAATAATGTTTGAAAAAGGAATCGTAAAAAGAGATACCACTACCAAACAACATATTTATAAAGCAAACTATACCAAGGATCAGGCAAAAGAATATAAAGTAAAGCAAATACTTCTTGAATTGTTTAATGATGATAAAGCCTTACTTATTGCATATTTATCGGAACCTACTACCACAAATTCTTAGGACACCAATCACCGTATTTATTGCCCAACTGAAATCCAATCAGAATTTCATGTGTACCTCTACTAACTGTATTTAGAGAAGATGTAACAAAGTCGTAAGAATATCCAATATTAATATTGTTGTTTACATTAAAACCAACCATACCAGCATAGCCTTCTTTAAAACGGTAGGATCCACCAAACCATATTAAGTCTTGATACATGAGTTTCGCATTGATATCCATACCAATGGGTAGTGGACTGATGTATCTGATAAGTGCAGATGGTAATAAACTTAAGTCTTCAGAAACTTGTAAACGATATCCTGCGCTTAAAAAAATATGTGGTACTAGTTTTCCTTGTGTTAAGTATACTTTGTTATCTGAGAAAGCCACGTTTTGTGGTACAATTTGTTGTGCCGATAATCCAACAAAATAATTGTTCGAATACAACCATAAACCTGCACTGATATCTGGTTTAATGGTATTAATGAGTCCACTCGTTCCTACAGCAGGATCAACCACGGTGTTGCCAAAATTTAATTTTGTAGTATTTAATGTTAGATTGGTCATTCCTGCAGATACCCCAAATGATAAAGTAGTTTGCGCCGCTATTCCTCTATGATATGCGTAGGTACCATAGGCCGCAAATCTATTAAGTGGTCCTGTTTGATCGTTTAATACCGTAAAGCCAACACCATGATGTGGTTCTGG
Organism: Bacteroidota bacterium; assembly: GCA_041179065.1. GTDB lineage: Bacteria > Bacteroidota > Bacteroidia > Chitinophagales > Chitinophagaceae > Sediminibacterium. The sequence continues at coordinate 3,990 of JBEGUD010000202.1, forward strand.
CGCCTGATAATTTTGCCAATAGGCTCTCCCTCTTGGATTATCGCCCGGAGTAGACATACTCGTTGGATTTGCAGATGCGTAACCTTGTTTTTTAAGCGGTCCATGAAAAGTTAAATAGGTGGTTACTGGTGCATCTTGTACTCCCTGCCACTGAATGCGGTGTGAAGTTTTTACATCCCAATAATTTTCTATTCCGGCCAGTGCTGGATTAATTAAAAAGTTGTTTAAAATATACTGTGTATAGTATGGACGTTGTTGCGCCATACTCATCATTGGCAGTATAAAAACAAAGCATATAAGGATCAACTTTTTCATGTTCACTATTTTATGATGGTCACCGACCCTGTTATTATTTTTCTTCCATTTTTAGGATTGATAATATAGTAGTAAGTACCAATGGGTAAAGGGCTTCCGTTGTACTGTCCATTCCAAGGGTTGTCATACCCCACCGATTTAAACACGGGTTGTCCGTATCTATTGT
>JBEGUD010000203.1:0-2672 GCA_041179065.1 Bacteroidota bacterium
AGTTGAGTTCATCTACCGTTCCGTAAGTTTCAATTCTTAAATTGCTTTTAGGCACTTTAGTACCCCCTATTAATGAGGTTAAACCTAGATCTCCAGTTTTGGTATATATCTTTTGTGCCATAGCGCTATTACTGTCTTTGTTTCGTTAACAAACAAAAAACCTAAAAGTTCAAAATGGAAGGGATTATTTCGTGATATCTGTTTCTACCAGACCATCGCGCAAACGAACCACACGGTGGGCGTAGGCAGCAATGTCTTCTTCGTGGGTTACAAGTACAACTGTATTACCTGCCGCTCTAATTTTTCCAAAAATCTCCATCACTTCCACGGAAGTTTTAGAATCTAGGTTACCGGTAGGTTCATCGGCCAATAAAATAGCTGGATTGTTTACAAGGGCACGGGCAATGGCCACACGTTGAATTTGACCACCACTAAGCTCATTGGATTTGTGGTGGCTACGATCGGCAAGGCCTACTTTATCAAGTGCTTCGAGGGCTCTTTCGATACGTTCTTTTTTAGAGATGCCCGCATAAATTAATGGAAGTGCTACGTTTTCTGCAGCCGATAAACGGGGCAATAAATTAAATTGTTGGAATACAAATCCGATTTCTGAATTACGCACTTCGGCTAAATCATCGTCAGGCATTTTACTTACGTCTTTGCCATTCAAAATATATTTGCCGCCTGTTGGAGAATCGAGGCATCCTAGTATGTTCATGAGGGTAGATTTACCACTACCCGACGGACCCATGAGGGCCACGTATTCATTTTTAAAAATATCGAGGGTAATACCTTTTAAAACGGTAATAGCCTGACTACCCATGTAGTAATCTTTTTTAATTTCCTCTAACTTAATAATCGCTTCAGACATAGGTTGTTTATTTTTTTATCACCGTTGGTACTCTAAAATATTGATCATCTGCGCCGGGAGCATTGGAAAGCGCTTCGGCTCTTGTAATGGTTTGATTTACTTCATCTTCTCTTAAAACATTTACCCTACCGCCCATATGAAGTAATGGCTCCACCCCTGTTGTATCCACTTCGTTTAACTGCTCCACAAAAGCCACCATTTTTTGCAGGTCTTGCTGTACCGAAGCCTTTTCTTCATCGGTAAAATAAAGCCTGGATAAATGGGCTAATTGGTCAATTAATTGGGGCGTAACTTCCATACAATACAAAAATAACAGATTGAGGGGCAATTTAGGTCGAAAATGGTTAAAAGGTAAATATCCTCCACCAAGGCCCAAAATACCGGTATGTTGAAAAAATAGTTGGCCCCCTTGATTAAAATAGTTGCATAACTAACTAATTTTACGCAAAGCATTTTTATGAAGCGTAGTATTAAAAAAGTTGCCATTTTAGGAAGCGGTGTGATGGGCTCCCGTATTGCATGTCATTTTGCAGGTATTGGTGTCAATGTTTTACTACTTGATATGGTTCCAAAAGAAGCCACAGAAAGTACCAAAGCAGCAGAGCGCAACAAACTTGTTAACGATGCTTTACAAGCTGCATTAAAAAGCAATCCGTCGCCGGTGTATACAAAAGCAACGGCTAAAAAAATTACGACTGGTAATTTTGACGACAACTTACAAGATATAGCGGGTGTAGATTGGATTATTGAAGTGGTGGTGGAACGACTCGACATCAAACAAATGATGTACGAAAAAATTGAAAAGTACAGAAAGCCAGGTACCCTAGTAACCTCAAACACTTCTGGTATTCCAATACATCTAATGGCAGAAGGAAGATCTGAAGATTTTAAAAAACATTTTTGTGGTTCTCACTTTTTTAATCCACCACGCTACCTGCGTTTATTAGAAATTATTCCTACGCCACATACTAGCCCAGAAGTGGTAGATTTTTTAATGGAATATGGCGATGTTTTTTTAGGTAAAACAACCGTGCATTGTAAAGATACGCCTGCCTTTATCGCTAATAGAATTGGGGTGTTTAGCATCATGCTCATTTTTAATAGCATGGAAAAATTAGGCTTAACCATCGATGAAATTGAAGCACTAACGGGGCCTATTATTGGACGTCCAAAATCGGCAACATTTAGAACTGCAGATATTGTAGGTATTGATACACTTGTAAAAGTTGCCAAAGGTGTTGCAGACAACTGCCCTACCGATGAAGCGCTTGCTATTTTTAATATTCCTAGTTGGCTAGAAAAAATGCTGGCAAACAATTGGCTTGGTGATAAAACAGGTCAAGGATTTTTTAAGAAAATAAAAAATGAAGCAGGCAAAGAAATTTTAACCCTCAATTTACAAACCCTCGAATACGGCCCTCGCAATAAACCAAAATTTGCAAGCATAGAAGCTGCTAAACCCATTGAAGATTTAAAACAAAGACTTCAATTATTACAAGCGTCTCCAGATAAAGCCGGCGATTTTTACAAAGCATTTCATTATGGTTTGTTCTCTTATATTTCACACCGCATTCCAGAAATTAGTGACGAACTCTACCGTGTAGATGATGCTATGATGGCTGGTTTTGGTTGGGAAATTGGTGCCTTTGAAAGTTGGGACACCCTTGGTGTTGCAAAAACAGTAGCTGCCATGAAAGCCGCTGGTCACGCCGTTGCGCCATGGGTAGACACCATGCTAGCAAATGGTATTACTAGTTTTTACAAAGTAGAAAACGGAAAAAAACTGTGTTACGATGTAGCA
>JBEGUD010000204.1:0-4950 GCA_041179065.1 Bacteroidota bacterium
CAACGACCCAGTAAGTTTATGGGATATTAGGCAGGCTGGCTGTACTGGAGTGGTTTCTGCATTACATCAAATTCCAAATGGAAAGGTGTGGCCTGTTGAGTCTATTCAGGAAAGAAAACAAATTATTGAAGCGGCCGGACTTACTTGGGATGTTGTAGAAAGTGTTCCTGTGCACGAAGCTATTAAAACACAAAGCCAAGGTTTTAAAGCGTACATTGATAATTACAAGCAAACGATTCAAAATTTAAGTAGTTGTGGCATTAACATTGTGACGTATAATTTTATGCCGGTGATGGATTGGACGCGTACCAATTTAAAGTACGAAATGCCCGATAAGTCGTTGGCGCTGTTGTATGAAAAAGCTGCGGTGGTTGCATTTGATGTATTTATTTTGGAAAGAAAAAACGCTGTAGCCGATTATTCGACAGCCGAAATTGAAGCAGCTACAGTTAGGTTTAACGGCATGACGTATGCCCAAAAATTGCAGTTGCAGCATAATATGATTAAAGGACTTCCGGGCAGTGAAGAAAGTTTTACCATGGAAGCATTTAGAAATGCATTGGCTGCGTATGATGGAATTGATGCCGCTAAACTTCGGTCGCATCTTATTTATTTTTTAGACCATATTATACCAGTTGCCGAATCTTGTGGTGTAAAAATGGTGATCCATCCAGATGATCCGCCGTATTCTATATTGGGATTACCAAGGGTGGTAAGTACCGCTGCAGACGTTCAGGCTTTATTTGATGCGGTGCCTTCTATGTCTAATGGGCTTTGTTTTTGTACGGGATCATTTGGAGTAAGACCAGACAATAATTTACCTGGTATGGTTAGCAATTTTGGTGACCGTATCAACTTTATTCATTTGCGCAGTACCAAAAGAAATGCAGCTGGTGATTTTTATGAAGACAATCATTTAGAAGGTGACGTAGATATGTACCGTGTTGTCAAAGAAATTATTGAAGTGATGCGCAGGCGCAATATCTCTATTCCCATGCGTCCAGATCATGGTCATCAAATGCTGGATGATTTAAAAAAAGAAACCAATCCAGGTTATTCTGCCATTGGAAGGCTTAGAGGTCTCGCCGAACTCAGGGGCTTAGAAATGGGGATTCTTAAGAGTTTGTATTATTGATAAACCTTTTTGAGCACTGTATTTTCCGGTTACTACTTTCTGTTGTTGCAAGTGCACTTTAAAATCAACATTCCAATTTGTAGGCCACGCAGGTAGCCAATTTGTTTGATCCACTTCCGATTGCACCAGCATATTTTGAAGTGCACGCATGTTAACAGTGCCATGGTCTTGATCCGGCACCCAGTCATAATTGGGTCCCCAAAATGCAGGGAACCTGCTGCCTCCATGTTTTGTAGTAAAATTATGCACCACCATTTCTTTGGCTTCTTTTGTAAGCCCTAGGTAAGCAGCAAAAATGGGGTCCTGTTGCCAACCGCTAAATTCATTATTGGCTCTATTATTAAAAGAAACAATAGCTTCTTCTATTTTTTCTTTGCCAACACCTCTTAGTCTGAATGGGAATACGGCATAGAGTTCTGGCTTTTCTACATTGGTTCGGGGCCCTAAATGATAACCGGGCGCTAAGGCAGTTTGTCCTTTGATTGTTTGCGTGGGAAGTGGAGGTAAACTTGCAAAAAGTTCTTTTGCTACTTGTATAAATGCAGTGTCTTTGATACCTGCTTGATTGTTTATTAAACCACTAAGTACGCGCGTTAACCCAGCTATTTCTGGTAATGGATTTACGACACCTTCAAAATAAGATTCAAGTGATTGTGCTGGTTCAATTACAATTTGATTTGAAGTATTTCTTTTGTAGTGTGCGTTATAAAACCAAATAATTTCTTTTATAAATGGAAGGTGTTCTTTTGTAAATGTTTGTTGGTCTTTTGTAAATGCGTAATAGTCGAGCATAAGGTTAGATAATTCCAAGCTACCTTCCCATAAATACCGGATGTACATATTTTCAGAAACACCGTCTGCTAAATTTTTTCTATTCCAACCGTAATTGTCATTGGCATACGTACCCCATGGTGTCATGGTTTCAGGAAAGTAGGCCCCTTCATGATTAAAATATTTTTGTGTTCTATATTTTGCTAATGGAAGTGCCGATGTGTACATCTTAAACAGCGGTTTGATAAGTTCAAAGTCGCCACTGTATAGCATTGAATAATAGGGGAGTCTGGTATTCTGAAACCAGAAATTAGCACCCCAGTCTCTAAAATCTGCGTCATAGCCCGTCAAGTTTCTTTTACCCATGCTCTCATCTACATCTACCGTGAAAATGGAGCCATTAAATTTAATGGGAAGTCCACCTCTGCCGGCGCAAGCGTTCATATAACGTTGTAATTGATAGCCCTGTGTTACCGCAAAAGTTTCTTTTTGCGTTTTTTTGCTACTATCGCCGGGCGTAACAATCAAATAATGTTTGTTCCAAAAATTATTCCACCACTTTTTGTGAGCGATAAATCTTTGGGTAGAAGGTTGTCCCGTTGTTTTATTGTGAAGCGATATTGCTTCTTTTTTCCATTCTAATATATTAGCTGTTTGCTTTTTTAGAACCGTAATATTTATCTCAAATTCTTTTTGTGTGGCTTTGTGCTCTTTAGTGCTGACTACGGCGCCAAAATTTTGATACAGCAGTGGATCTTTGCCTATTTCATTAAACTTTGTTAGGTTTTGGATGTCTAAGGTAGACTGCCAAATAGATGATTTATTTTGGTGAACCCAAATAAGTGTTTTTGTATTTTCAAGAATCGTATCCCTTTCTCTTAATAGTGGAAATGGCGCGCTAATCATTCCGTAGGCACTTCTTTTTTCTCCGCCTAATAGGGTGTCCGTTTTATTTCGCCATAGTGCATTTTTAATGTTGAGTGATACGCCTGTGCTAGCCTTTCCTATTATTGTAATGGCTGGGTTGTTGGCGTCTGCAAAAATGGTTATGTGTATGCTTTCTTTTCTGGCATTGGTAGCTTTAATGTTAATGCTGCCTGTTTGAATATCGAGTGTTTGGGTAAATGAAGCGCCATTTAAAATTGCTGGCGTGGTAGCAATGGTAATTTTCCCAATTTTTAGTAGGCGACCAATTTCGGAGTAGGCATCTGTTTTTGAAATGTATAATTGTAATAAGCCACTACTGTCTACCCAAACATTAGCACCAATATCTCCATTGCCAATGGGCATAGAACCACTTGGTCCACTACTTTGTGTGTTCCAGTGTACGTTGTATGGCGCAAGTTTCACTTGCGCCATACAGGGCGCGCCAGGCGCAAAAAAACTCCCTGCTCCCAAAGCAAGCCCCCATAAAAAACCAAGTTTCGTTTTCTTAATTAAATTTTTTAACTGCATCTGTATTAGTTTCTGTATTTGTCTTTGTACAGTCCCATTTTTTCAAATGGTACAGGTTCAAAGCCTTTTATTTTTTTAAATACTTCCGATGTTGGGTGTAGGGTAAAATTTTCATGCACCATATCTACAAAACCAGGATCAGAAACGGACCTATAATTATCTCTTTCTGTAATGGTGGCATAGTTGCCGCCAATCATTTTGGTAGGGCTTTTTGGCCCTCCAATTATGAGGTTGTCTGCAAATACGTTACGGTTGGCGCGCATGGCTTTCCACTGATTTGTGCCTGGTATGGTATCTAAATAGTCAAGTAAACCTGGATACTTACCCGCATAAGGTTCCTCTTTATAAGCAACGCTTTTTGTTAGGCGGTTTCTGATAAGGCCGTTTTCACCAAACATCGATTTTTCGGAGCCTGCTGCCCATGTGTAATAGTGTGCCGATATTTGAGCGGTAGCATCGGTGGGTTCTATGATAATATTATTTTTCATAACAAGGTCCCAGCCGCTATTGGTAAATAAAATACCATGCTTTGTTTCCATTTTATAAAATACGTTTCCAAAAACAAATACATCGGCACTAGAGTCGTCACAATAAATACCCATGTTCATGCGGTTGGGATTTCCAATGTGATGAAAATAATTGTAACGCACTACATTGCCTCTATCGCTGGGGTCTCTGCCAATATACCATGGAGAGGTATCGTCCGAATTGAGTGTTACGTGATGAATGTTGTTGTATTCAAAAACGTGTTCGTTGCCGTGTACAAAAATGCCTTGCCAGTCTGAATTGTATATTTCGCAGTGTCTAATTTTATTACCGCATCCGTCTACACTTATGCCCGACCAAATAAATTTATTTCTTCTATTAAAGTCGTGGACTTTACAATTTTCAACAATATTGTTTGCTTTTTTGAGCGTTCTTTTATCGCCACCGCTTAAATAAATACCGCCGCTACCAGTGTTGTACACGTCGCAACTGATAATGGTTTGATTAAAGCCAGCGTTTCTATTCCAACTGGTGTTTTTATATAAATAATTTTGAAGACTTCCAATGATACCAGAAGTAGGAGTGCCATCAAAATCATCGATACTCATGTCTTTTTGTTTGGCCTCGGCACCTTGACCCATAAAAATGCCGGAGGTTCCAAGGTTTCTTACGGTGCAGCCTGCAATGGTGTTATTGCTGCCTCCTTCTAGGTAAATCCCCATCCCCCTGCCAGCTTCGATGGTAAAACCTTCAATTGTTAGATGCTGGGCATTTGTAATGGATACGATAGGTGTTTCAAGTATTGAAACGGTGATATTAGCAGTAGCAATTTCAGCTTTACCGGCGCTATTGGTAGGAGGCCATACATACAGCATGCCGGTTTTTTTGTCTAGCCACCACTCGCCAGGGCTATCAAGTTCTTCTAAAATATTATAGGCAATGTATTCCTGAAAATCTCTACCATGTGCAATACCATAAATGTGTGGGCTGGCTAGTTTAATTTCTTTTTTTGTGGTGTCTATTTTTGCAATTTTAATATAGTCGTCTGCAAAGCCGTAATTAAAAGTGCCTTGTATCCATATATCTTTTTGGCCTACCCATTT
>JBEGUD010000205.1:0-6491 GCA_041179065.1 Bacteroidota bacterium
TAGGTCCTAAAATGCCATCCGGTAAGCGTTCTGGCCTGCTCCAAGTAACACCATAATTGGTTGATCTTTTCACCCAACCCGTCCAGCCCTGAACATTGGGTCCAATTTTATAAAAAAGCAGTAGCTCGTTTTTTGATGTCAAAAATAAAACGGGGTTATAACAAGCATACCTAATGGAATCGTTTATAAAACCATCTGCAATTTGAAAGGGTTCAGACCATTTATTATTGATAAACCAACTTGCATAAATGTTTACATCCTTATCGCCTTCAAACTTACCACCAAACCATGCTGCCATGATTCCTTTTGGTGTTTCTACAATGGTAGAAGCATGACAGGATGCAAAAGAAGCAGTATCGTATACAAATTGGCTGGAGCGAACTATTTGCGCGCGCACCAAAGTTGAAATGCAAATAAAAAATATGAATAAAATCTTTTTGAACATAGCGTTTTATTTCCCAATACAAAACTTGGAGAAAATATAATCGAGCTGATCGTTGTTGGTAATTTCACCGGTAATAAGTCCTAAATAATGTAAGCACTGTCTAATATCGAGGGCTAGTAAATCACCAGTAATTTTTTGATCTAGTCCTGCATTAACGTCTTCAAGTGCATCACTTAATTTTACAAGTGCTTCGTGGTGTCTGGCATTTGTTACCACCGTAGATTCGGTTTGTAAATCGCCTCCAACAGCTTTTGTTACAAGTGCATTTTTAAGGGTATCAATCGCCGTTTTATTTTTAGCCGCAATACAAACAACGCTTTCCATGGTTGCAAGCCTATCAAGTGCAGCGGCATCAATGCTATCAATTTTATTGGCAACAAGTACATGCTTAATTCCACTATTTGTAAGCTCGTTAGTCACCACTTGAATGTCCTCCAAACTAGTTGTTGCGGCATCAAAAAGATATACGACTAAGTCTGCAGCATTCATTTTTTCGAGACTCTTAGCAACACCAAGCTGCTCAATCACATCATCGGTTTGGGTGCGGATACCTGCTGTATCAATGAGTCTAAATAAAACGCCTTCAATATTTAACACTTCTTCGATGGTGTCTCGTGTAGTGCCCGCTATGTCACTTACAATGGCCCTGTTTTCATTTAAAAGCGCATTGAGCAGTGTAGACTTGCCGGCGTTAGGCTTTCCTATAATAGCCACCTGCACGCCGTTTTTTATCACATTGCCTAAAGCAAATGAATCGACGAGTTGCTTTGTAGCCCCTTGTAGATTAGACACCAACTTATGTAGCGCAGAACGGTCGGCAAAAGCCACATCTTCTTCAGAAAAATCAAGTTCTAATTCTATGAGGGCCGAAAATGTAATAAGCTGTTCACGCAGTGCTGCTAAATCGGTGGAGAATCCACCACGCATGGTATGAATGGCCGCACGCTTACTAGCTTCCGAATTACTGGCTATTAAATCTGCAACAGACTCGGCCTGCGCCAAATCTAATTTGCCACTTAAAAATGCACGCTGTGTAAATTCTCCTGCTTTAGCAAGCCTTGCGCCGCGCGCTGTTATCGCTGCTATAATTTGAGATTGTATATAACCAGAACCGTGACAACTAATTTCGATGACGTCTTCGCCGGTGTATGATTTGGGACCTTTAAATAATGACAACACCACTTCGTCAAGTACTTTGCCCTGGTCTTTTAACATACCTACTACAATTGTATGCGAAGCTTGCTCCAATAAATTTTTAGAAGGAAACAAATCATTTAAAATGGAAAAAGTTTGTTTACCACTTACCCGAATAACACCAATAGCACCCATGCCGGGTGGTGTAGCAAGCGCTACGATGGTATCATCCCAATCTATTACATGACTTGCCACCGGCTATAAGTTTTGTCAAAAGTACACGAAATGGAATGAAAACAAAAAGCCACCGAAATTCGGTGGCTTTTTATAGATACTTGTGTATCCAATTATTCTTCAGAAACCATGAATGTAATAGATTGTCTGTGACGATAAATTACGTTTCGGCCGTTTTGAACGGCTGGCTTCCATGATGGTCCTTTTTTAATTACACGAACCGCTTCTTCTTTGGTTCCATAACCTGGATCATTTTCTGCTTGTACTTCAGAGATACCGCCGTTTTTATCAACGATAAATGATACAATTACAGTGTATTTTCCTGGAGGTGCTCCATTGTCTACCGGTAAATCACGGTTAAGGTTACGCTCAAGGTATTTAGCCCATGCAGGTAATCCACCAGGGAATTCTGCAGGAATTTGTACCACGGTAAATACCTTATCGTAATCTTCTTCTTTTGGTGCTTCTACCGTACCAGTACCTTTTTCTACTGGAGGAGCCACAATACCATCATCTTTAGCACCTTCTTGGTTGATAGTACCAATTTTGGTGTCTTCCAATTTTTCAACCTCTTTGATTTCATCTTCAGGCTTTACTTCTTCATCCTTCACAATTTTTGGAGGGGTGAATTTTGCCATTTCGATTTTCGGAGGCTCTTGTTTTGGTGGTGGTGGCGGTGGCGGTGGTTCAGGCTTTTTTTCTTCTTTTACATTTTCCAAATTAACGTCTTCAACAATAATTTGAGATTTGCTTTTAGAAGATGAATTAGCAACAATAGAACCAACGAACAAAAGAAGGCAAATGGCAAAAGTACCAGCAAGGGCAATTTTGACACGCTTTTCGTAGGTGCGTCTTAAATCATAAGCACCGTACGCTTTATTTTTACCCTCGAAAATGATATCGAGAATATCCGCTGTTAATATTTTGTTTACGTCCATGATCGGTTCTTCTTTAAATAATTAGTTTGCTGGTGCAGCATTTGCTACAGATATTTTTACAAGCTCTTCTTCTTGCTTTGATATATCAACTAATGCATAACGCTTTAATACGTTAATGGTCATTTCGTCTAAAATATCAACTACGTTTTTATACGTGCTTTCAGAAGATGCTTTTAACACCACTACCAAATCCTTTTCGGGTGTGCGGCTTTTTTTATCAAGCAACACTTCGCGAATTCCAGAAAAGTTAGAAGATTTAAAGTTAGAAGCCGTGTTGTCTAGTTGACCTTCGTAGTAAAAAACAGTATTGTCTTTTCCTAATAAAAGTGTGATAACACCTGACTCTTTCGCTTTATTTTGTTCTTCTGGCTTATCTGCATCCTTTGGCAACATGAGCTTTAGCGCAGTTGGCTGGCTCATGGTTGTGGTGAAAATAAAAAATGTAATGAGTAGAAAACCCAAGTCAACCATGGGTGTTAGGTCAACGCGGGTAGATAGCTTCTTCCCTTTTTTGACCCCGGGGCCCTTTTTATGACCCCCGCCACTCGATGTATCCATTTCTGCCATGATAGTAGCATTTAATTTTCGTGAATGATATATTGTCTATTCGTCTCTCTTCTCACCCGCCATTGTAAGTTTCCATAATTCAGTACCGGTTGGAACACTTTCAGGATTTGTAATCATTTGGAACTTCTGTTCGTCGTTCTTTTTGAAAGCATCTACCACCGCTTTGAATGCTGGGTACTTTGAAGCGTTGTCGCCTTTTAATAAAAGATTCATTTTTTTACCTAAATACGCATCTTTAATAACGCGCACCCAAGTATTTAACTGATTGTCTGCAGAATCTTTTACTGGAATACCTGGTAAGAGGTCTCCTTTGCGTTTTTCTTCAGGGATTTGAAGGAATGAAGCAAGGCCGCTAAATGGTGCACCAAAAAATCCTGCTTTTTTAAACGCATTTACGTCTACGCCAAGATTCATGGTGGTATTTAGTGTATTAGCCACTACTTCTTTAATTTGTTCATTATCCATCGTAAGAAAAACTTTCCCGTCTTTGTCAATTGTTATCAAAACAACGTCTTTATCTGGAGCTACTTTTGCTGCTACCGAACTTGGTGTGGTAACTGCGATGGCTTCTGCAGGTTTAAACTTTGTTGTTAAGATAAAGAACGACAATAGAAGGAACGCCACATCACACATAGCCGTCATGTCTATGTTGGTGCTCTTACGTGGTAATTTGGCTCTTCCCATTGTTAATAATTTATTTGGTTCTCAGATTAAAATTCAAAACATTGTGCTTTACAAAATAGTTGATATCAACTATTTGTAGTTTGCAGCAAAGCTTTGTGTTAATGTGAAACCAGACTCATCAATACCGTAAGTAACTGCATCGATACGAGTAGTAAATACGTTGTACATGATAATTGCTACTGCAGAAGTACCAATACCTAAAGCCGTATTGTAAAGGGCCTCAGAGATACCTTGAGAAAGTTCACGAGCAGCTTCTCCACCACCTTCATCTCCTAATTTAGAGAATGAACGAATCATACCCATTACCGTACCTAGTAGACCTAATAAGGTTGCTACTGATGCAATAGTAGATAAGAATACTAAGTTCTTTTCTAACATTGGAAGTTCAAGCGCTGTTGCTTCTTCTACTTCTTTTTGAATGTTTAATACTTTTTGATCTGTAGTAAGTTCAGTATTAGAAATCATTTCTTTGTATTTCTTAAGACCTGCTTTCATTACATTACCTACAGAACCTTGTTGCTTATCGCACTCTGCTAACGCTTTTTCAACGTCTTTGTTAGCTAAGTGGTATTGTACTTTACGTACAAACTCAGCAATATTTCCTTTACCAGAAGCTTTGTTAACAGTTAATAATCTTTCAATAACGAAAGTTAATACCGTTAATAAACAACCAATAAGGATAGGTACAATGATACCACCTTCATACATTTTTGTGAAAGTTCCTTTTGGTCCTTTGTGGTTAGGCCAAAACCAATGGCTAGCATCAGGATCAGGAGTTGTAAAGTTTGAAGCGCTTCCTAATAATACGCGCCAAATAAGGTAACCGCCAATAATACAAGCAATTGGAGCGATTGTTGCAATTAAGTTACTGCTTTTGTTTGGTTGTGCAGTTGAACTACTCTTTGCAGCTGTTGCAGTTGGTTTTGTCTCAGCCATGATTCGATAGATTTTTTGTTTTTTAAATAATTAAAACCGATTTAAAAATTTGTCCCTACAATGCTAATAAAAAAAACGTTTTAAAAATAAAACTTCTTCAAATAAACCCTTAGGGGCTTACAAATTAGTTAATTTATTGAAATAGCCAAATTTGGTTACAAAAAATTAATTTGATACTGCGTTCGTTAAGGCTAAATAACTCAGTACTAGCCCATTATTGGCTCGAAATCCACAATTTTTCACCGATTTGTTTAATTTATTTTGCCATTCATCCAAGTTCGTCTAAAAAATCGAGGAGCGAATGCATGTGAGCCCTATCTTTAAAGCATTATTTAAAAACTAATATAACCAATGAAAAACTATTTTATCGCGGCGGCGCTCCTTGTTACAACAATGGGAACCGCACAACAAAGAGACTCCACGCAAGCACCAGGTGGTAGAGCTGGTATGCCAAGCATGGCTGGCATGGCCGGTATGGGTGGTGCGCGTCAGGCTCCTAAAGCTTTTAAAGATGTAATTACTTCAAAAGCAGTATCCCAAAAGGGTTTATTTACTGTTCACAAGGTAGAAGACAAATACTACTTTGAAATTCCAAATAGCCTAATGGGCCGTCAAATTTTAGCGGTAACCCGTTACGTTAAAGTACCTGCTGTAGGTGGTGGTCGTGGTGTATATGGTGGTGAAATTGCCAACCAACAAACCATGGCTTTTGAAAAAGGGCCTAGCAGCAATATCTTTTTACGTGGTATCGCACTTATAAGTAATGCGAATCCAACAGATGATATTTACAAAGCAGTAACCAATTCAAACTTAAACGCTATTGCAGCAGCTTTCCCGATTGCAGCTTTCTCAAAAGATAGCAGCGGTGTGGTAATTGATGTAACAGATTATTTTAAAGGTGACAACCCTTTAGTAAGTGTTAGTTCTCAGGTGAAACGCTCATTAAGCTTAACGCAAATTTCTGCAGACAGATCTTATATTGACAAGATTTCTAGCTACCCTATTAACACCGAAATTAGAACCGTAAAAACTTTTGGTTCTTCGGCAGCTGGTGGCGGATTTGGTGGTGCGAGCCCTGCTCCAACTGCATCAATTCCTACGGCTAATGGCAACAACGCTATTACCATTGAATTAAACACTTCATTACTTCTACTTCCTGCAACGCCAATGGCAGCAAGGATTGCAGACAAGCGTGTAGGTTTCTTTACAGATGATTATGTTGTGTTTGGCGACAACCAACAAAAAGTAGAGAACAAAGAATTTGCAGTACGTTGGAGATTAGAGCCAAAAGATGCTGATGTAGAAAAATGGAAAAAAGGTGAACTCGTAGAGCCTAAAAAACAAATTATTTATTACATCGATCCAGCAACTCCTAAGCAGTGGCGCAAGCACCTAATTTTAGGTATCAACGACTGGCAGAAAGCATTTGAACAAGCTGGTTTCAAAAATGCAATTGTAGGTAAAGAGTGGCCAGAAAATGACACGACTATGAGCCTAGAAGATGCGCGTTATTCTGTAGTGCGTTATTTTGCTTCTGAAACAGAAAATGCATA
>JBEGUD010000206.1:0-2919 GCA_041179065.1 Bacteroidota bacterium
AATAAAGAAGTTATTGTTTCTGCTGGTACAATTCAATCTCCACAAATATTAATGTTATCCGGAATTGGTGATGTTAATGAGTTATCTAAGCACGGCATTATTGCGGTTAAACATTTACCAGGTGTTGGAAAAAATTTACAAGACCATGTTTGGAGTGGTGCAAGTACACTTGCTAGCGTTCCAACAGGAAATGATCTTTTAAAACCCACTAAAATGGTGATGGCTGGGCTGCAACATTTACTATTTAAAACGGGGCCATTATCTAATAGTCCGCTCGAAGCCAATGCCTTTTTAAAGATTGAAGAAGATGGTAGTTTGGGAGAAGGTCAGCCTAATATCCAGTTCCATTTTGTGCCGCTTACCATCAAGCCTGATTATAGTACAGATATATATAATGTTAATACGTATCCTACTTACAGTGGGTTTTCAATTATGTCCATTGTACTGCATCCAAAAAGTAGGGGTCAGGTTAAGTTAAAGTCTTCAAATCCATCGGAACCGCCTAGCATCCAGCTCAATCCATTGTCAGATATGGATGACCGGACAATGCTTATTAAAGGCCTAAAAAAGGCCATTGAAGTGCTTCATTCGCCTGCCTTTGACGCGTTAAAAGAGGGTGAAATGCTACTTCCAAAAGCACCTGTTTCTGATCAAATAATCAATGAACACATCAATAAATCACTCGAAACCCTATATCATCCAGTAGGTACTTGCAAAATGGGTAATGACGCCCAAGCTGTTGTCAATCACGAACTTAAAGTGCATGGTGTGGCTAATTTGAGGGTAATTGACGCTTCAATTATGCCATCCATTGTTTCTGGAAATACCAACGCTGCTTCCATCATGATTGCAGAAAAAGGGGCCGACATGATAATCGGTTAAATTTTTGGAACTATTGTGTGATAATTACACATTGTTTATTAATTTAGCGAGCAATAAAACGATTGTGTTGGCCAAGGAAAAGAATTTGGATACCCTTACTAATAAAGCGGTACATGTAATATCAGCGTCTACTGATGTAGCTAACAAAGCTACCGGTTTTACGTTGTTGTTACAGCTTAGATTTACGACTCAATTTGGTCAAAATATTTATGTTATTGGTAATCATCCACTTTTAGGAAACAATGACATCGAAAAAGCCGTTCCTCTTCAATATTTCAACGATAATTTTTGGAATCTATCAATTTCATTTGGTGCTAAAGACATGGTAGATGAAAGTATTAGTTATCAATACTTTATTAAAAATGCAGATGGAACCATTAGTTATGATTGGGGCGGGAATGATAAAAGCTTTAACCCTTCTACAATAAAGGCTACACAGGTTTTGTTTGTAGATAGTTGGAATGCTGCTGGATATTACGAGAATGCTTTTTATACAGAGCCTTTTAAAAATGTCCTTTTAAAAAATAGCTATGCTACCACGGGTGCAGTAGTGCCAAAAATAGTTACCCATCAGCTAAAAGTTAAGAGCCCTTTATTAACGCCATCACAAACAATTTGTTTGTTAGGTGATACCAGACATTTACGTGCTTGGGATGCAAAGGATCCAATTTTACTTTCACGAAAAGAAGGGGAAGACTATTTTTCGATATCACTTGATTTATCAAAAGCTACCTTTCCTATTTCATACAAGTACGGTGTATATGATGTTGTAAAAAAGACATTTGTTGTTTTTGAAAATGGAAGCAACCGCATGCTTGTAGATGCAGCAAGCGCAAATACAAGCATTGTGGTAAATGATGGATTTACCTATTTACCCAACGATACATGGAAAGGAGCAGGGGTAGCGATTCCGGTATTTAGTTTGCGATCTAATAACGGATTAGGTGTTGGAGAATTTACAGATATTAAATTATTAGTAGACTGGGCAAAAAAAGTGGGGCTTAAAAAAATCCAATTACTGCCCATCAATGATACCACTGCAACACATTCTTGGAAAGACTCTTACCCGTATGCAGCTATTTCTGCATTTGCACTTCATCCAATATATATAAACTTAGATGCTTTAATTCCTGCTGCTAATAAAAAATTAATTGCAAAACTTTCTGATGCAAAGCAAAAACTCAATGCACTTGAGGTTGTGGATTATGAAGAAGTAGCAAAAATAAAGTACCAGATTTTAGATGAGGTATATACATTGATAGGCGAAAAAACACTTGATAGTAAAGGGTTTAAAGATTTTTTTGTAAAACACCAACACTGGCTTGAATCCTATGCTGCGTTTTGTTATTGCAGGGATGCATATGGTACCATTGATTTTAATCAGTGGCCTGCACATAATACTTATTCGGAAAAAGCATTTAAAAACTTGACCGAATCAGACGCTGCTGTAAAAGCAGTTATTGAAAAATATTATTTTATTCAGTACATCCTTGATGTTCAATTAAAAGAAGCTACTGCATATGCGCATGAAAACGGCGTGATTGTAAAAGGTGATATTGCCATTGGTGTATACAGATATGGCGTTGATGCATGGCAACATCCTAATTTATTTCACATGGGTATGCAAGCCGGTGCTCCTCCCGATGATTTTGCTGTAGCTGGTCAAAACTGGGGTTTCCCCACGTACAATTGGGAAGAGATGACCACCAATGGTTTTGCATGGTGGAAGCAGCGCTTCGAGCAAATGAGTTTGTATTTTGATGCTTTTAGAATTGATCATATTTTAGGTTTCTTTAGAATTTGGAGTATTCCAATGGACGCTGTTGAAGGAATTCTAGGACATTTTGTTCCTGCTATTCCTGTTCATGAAAATGAATTAAAGGAGCGTGGTATTCATATCAGTGCGCAGGAGTATGCTAAACCTATTATTACGGATAAAGTGTTGTGGGATTATTTTGGATATGATAATGAAGTGGTAAAAGCTGAGTTTTTGATCTATGATGGTTTTGGAAAGTATACTTTAAAATCAAGTTTTGC
>JBEGUD010000207.1:0-2910 GCA_041179065.1 Bacteroidota bacterium
TCTGTGTCGGCGGCTGTAAAATTATTGAACCGTATAATTTTTTCGGCGCGGTAGTTGCCAAAATATTCGATGTCTAATAAATCTTTTTTAGAAGCATTAAATACACCGCTCGCTGTTCCAAAACGTTCTAGTAAATATTTAGCAAGGCTTGGCCCTATCGATTCTATTTGTGTGAGCGCAATTTGATAGCGTAGTTCGTTGTCTGAAATTTCTGTGTCCATCATAGTGCAAGCTCACGCAAAACATGCAAACAAAAATCAGTACTAGTACGTGTAAATATGCGCACGAAAAACGCGCAAACGCAACAACGCGCAACTGCAAAAACGTGCAAACGCAATAACGTGCAAACGCAAAAACGCGCAACAATACTACAAGCGCGTAATCGTAAAACTAGTGCGTCTGTTAAGTGCACGACCTGCTGCGGTTTCGTTGGTGGCAATAGGCTCCGTGCTACCAAATCCTTTGTAGCTAAGCCTTTCTGTAGCTATGCCTTTACTAGACAAGTATTGCACAATTGCTTTTGCCCTATTCGTTGAGAGTGTTAAGTTGTCGGCGTCTTTACCAATATTATCTGTGTGACCACTAATTTGTATATGCATGCTAGGGTTCTCTTCTAATATTTGAACCAGTTTATTTAATTCTGGTAAAGAGGCAGGAAGTAAAGCATAACTACTACTCTCAAATAATACTTGTGTGAACACAAAATTCGACGCCAGTTTGATAGGCTCTAAAGCAATGTTTTTAATGTAAGTACTATCTGGTGCTGCACCGGATAACGCATACGCACTCGAATAAAATAAATATCCTTTTCTATTAACCGTAAACGTGTAATCTTTTCCTTCTGGTAGTGTAATAAAATAATGTCCGAGCTCATCGGTTTGCACTTTATTAATAATAGTACTTGTGGCATTGTCTGTTAATTCTAAATTAGCAGGCAATCCTTTTTTCGAAATCAAATCTGTAACAACGCCTTTTACATAAATGGTTTTAAATGGTCTTGCATGTGCGGGTAGTGTAAAAGAATAAATGTCTAGCCCACCTCTGCTATCTTCTCTATCGCTTGCGTAGTAAGCGGTGTAGCCATCGGCGGCAACGGCTAAACTGCCTTCATTTTCGATGGTGTTAATAGGGTAGCCCATATTCTCTGGTGCGCCCCATTTACCGTTTGATAATTTTTTGAGAACAAATAAATCCGATCCACCATAGCCTGGAAGGCCGTCCGATGTAAAATAAAGTGTTTGGTTATCTGCGTGAATAAACGGAGCGAGTTCATCACCTGCGGTGTTGATACTTGGTCCCATATTTGCAGCTTCGGTCCAGCGTCCATTTGGTTTTAAATAACTCACATACAAATCGGCACCACCATAACCACCCGGTCTATTGCTGCTAAAATATAAAACGCGTTTGTCGGGGCTAATGGCAGGTGAACTTTCCCAAAAATCGGTATTAATGGAATCGCCTAAATTTTCCTCAATGCTCCAGCCTGTTGGCGTATACACCGATTTATAAATATCAAAACCACCAATGCCTGCACCAGCAATATCAGCTGCAAAAAACAACCAGTCGCCATCCTGTGATACCGTAATAGCGCCTTTGCGTGGCTCCAAATTAATATCACCATCAAGTGGTGCTGCTTTATTAAAACTGTCTTTGCTACTAATTCCACTTAACATAAAATCTTCTCTGGCATTGCCAGTGCGTCTTGTAAAAACAAGTGCATCATCGGTAACCGTTACAGAAGGATAATATTCGGAACTCGTAGAGTTCACACTATCGCCTAAATTTTTTGGCGCAAAAACATACGACGCGTTTTTATTTTTTTGCACAGCGCTCACTGCAAATTCAAAGGTTTTTTTTCGGTACTGTGCGGCTTTTAAACTTCTGCCACTTAAACCCTCGAGTGTTAAAAATTGATTGATGGCAGCAAGTGCTTCTTCAAATTGGCCAAGCCCCGCAAGGTTTATGGCAAATGGTAATTCGTAGGGTGTAAAATAAATACTGTCTTTTAAACGCGCGCGCTGATACACCGTTACAGCTTTTTTATACTGTTTGGTATTTCCAAGTGCACCTGCAAGTGATAAGTAGGCGTCAATAAAATTGGAGTCTATTTGTAAAGCATTCCCAAGTAGTGCAATGCCTTCGGTGTTTCGGTTGTCTTCGAGTGCAACGAGCGCTTCGTTGTATTTTTTTAAAGCTTTTGGATTGTTAGATTGACGAGGTATTTGCGCAAGTGTCAGTGTGCTAAATAAAAGAAAAGCACCACACATGATTAGCTCCCTATACCTGGTTTTTTGCTTCATGCAATTAAGGTACGTTAATATATTTGTGCAGTTGTGCACTCAGTTCCCATTTTGGGTTTTCTTTAATATATTCCGTTATGAGTGGAAGCATGCTCGATGCTTTTTCCCACTCGGGTTGCAAATATAATTTACAAGTAGGAGGCACCTGCGCCGCAAAGGTTTCGGCCCATTCAAAATCATGTTTATTAAAAATCACCACTTTTAATTCATGTGCCACTTGTACCACATGATCTAATGGCGCTTTAAATTTTTTAGGCGATAAACAAATCCAGTTCCAACTACCTGATAATGGTGAGGAGCCAGAGGTTTCAATATTGGTTTCAAACCCAGCTGCTTGAAGTGCTGCGGTGAGTGCATCTAAATTATGAAGGAGTGGTTCACCACCAGTTATAACTACTAATTTGGCGGGTGTTTTTTGTACTTCCGACACTAAAAAATCAACCGTTTGTAATGGATGCTTACTCGCGTCCCAACTATCTTTTACATCGCACCAAACACAGCCCACATCGCAACCGCCTAGTCTAATAAAATAGGCCGCTCTACCTTGGTGATAGCCTTCGCCTTGGAGGGTATAAAAATACTCCATCACGGGTAAAATAGCTGCTGCAGT
>JBEGUD010000208.1:0-10999 GCA_041179065.1 Bacteroidota bacterium
CAAGTTCACATGCTTTACCAAATCCTACAATACCAGGAACGTTTAAAGTACCGCTACGCATACCTCTTTCGTGTCCGCCACCGTCCATTTGGGCAGTAACTTTTACACGTGGATTTTTACGACGCACATAAAGTGCACCAATTCCTTTAGGACCATACATTTTATGCGCTGTAAATGCCATAATATCAATACCATCTACGTTTACGTCTACTGGGATTTTACCTACTGCTTGCACAGCATCAGAGAAAAATAATACACCATGCTTTTTAGCAATCGCACTAATTTCTTTAACGGGTTGCACCACACCAATTTCGTTGTTGGCATACATGATGGCAATTAAAATAGTGGTTGGTTTGATAGCTGCTTCTAAAGCTGTTACATCAATTAAACCGTTGGCAGCTACTGGTAGGTAAGTTACCTCACCACCTAAGTGCTCAATATGTTTACAGGTATCTAACACCGCTTTGTGCTCGGTAGTACAAGTGATGATATGATTACCCTTACTAGCATACATTTCGTAAACACCCTTGATACCAAGGTTGTCACCCTCTGTAGCGCCCGATGTAAAGATAATTTCTTTAGGGTCGGCACCTATCAGTTTAGCTACTTGCTCACGTGCATAATCCACGGCTTCTTCTGCCTCCCATCCAAATGGGTGGTTACGGCTCGCTGCATTACCAAAATGCTCGGTAAAATAAGGAATCATTGCCTCTAAAACCCTTGGATCCATTGGGGTTGTGGCATTATTATCTAGGTAAATAGGTAACTTCAACATAATATTCTGAAATTTGCTTGTCTTATAAACACGAAAGTACTGCAATAGGTTTATAATTGCGGGTCAAAAGGGGGTCAAAACCTCATTTTTTCTCAATTCGTAAAAGCAAAAAACGGCTTGTCATGAAAAAAATCGAACATATTGGTATCGCGGTCAAAAATTTTGAAGTTTCCGTGCCATTATACGAGAAAATGTTAAACACAATTTGTTACAAGCAGGAACTCGTGGCTTCCGAAAAAGTAAATACAGCCTTTTTTAAAGTGGGCGATAGCAAAATTGAACTTTTATGCTCCACTGATCCTGAAGGCGTTATCGCTAGATACATCGACAAAAAGGGGGAAGGTATCCATCATATCGCTTATGAAGTGGAGGATATTTACACTGAAATGGCCCGTATGCAAGCCGAGGGCTTTACCCTACTCCAAGAAGCGCCCAAAAGAGGTGCCGATAATAAATGGGTTTGCTTTTTACATCCCAAAGATACAGGCGGTGTGCTAGTAGAACTCTGTCAAGAAATTATTGAAGTGAAATAGTGTCTTCATGTAATGGCGTAAAAACAGCGGGTTTATAACGCTAATTTTTCTACAGCTACTTGCGCAGCAACTTGACTCGCATCTTTTTTATTGTAGCCCTTTCCTAACGCAATTACTTCTCCATCGATGGTTACATGAATGGTAAAAAGTCTGCGGGTTCCTTCCATCTTTTCTTCTACGAGTTCAAAGTCTAATAGTTTGCCATTTTTACTAGCCCAGCCAATTAATTTATTTTTCAAATTAATATCGATCTGTTCTAAATCGTCCACAAACATGTGTGGTATCACAATTTGTTTGAGTACCCATGCCTGCGTTTTAATATATCCTTGGTCGAGGTAAACCGCTCCCACCAAGGCTTCTAGCGTGTTGCCAAAAATTTGACTTCCTTTTAAAGCGTTATCAAATTTATTATACATCGTTAATTTTCGAAGCCCCATTTTTAATGCAACGTCATTGAGCTGTTGCCTGTTTACCATTTTGCTGCGCATTTCTGTTAAGAATCCTTCGCCTTTGTAGGGGTATCTTTTAAATAAATAATCGGCAACAACAGCGCTTAACACAGCGTCTCCTAAATACTCTAAACGTTCATTGTTTGCCTCTGCCGTTTCTTTCACAGAACGGTGGCTTAAGGCAGTAGAATACAGCAGTAATTTACCTGGTTTAAAACCAAGCACGTTTCTTAATTGCTGATCAAAACTATTTGATGAAGAAGATAAAAAAAGTTGCTTAAAAAACTGCACAACTTAAGCTATGAATTTTTTGACAATCACACAAGCATTGTGTCCGCCAAATCCAAACGTATTGCTTAAAGCTGCATTCACCACTCTTTTTTGAGGTGTATTGAATGTGAAATTAAGTCTTGGATCTAGGGTTGGATCGTCTGTAAAATGGTTGATGGTAGGCGGTACAATATCATGAATCACCGACTGGATACATGCAATGGTTTCAATAACACCAGCAGCACCAAGGCAGTGGCCAGTCATTGATTTAGTTGCAGAAATATTTAAGTTGTAAGCGTGCTCACCAAACACACCTGTAATGGCTTTTGTTTCAGCACCATCACCAAGCGGCGTTGACGTACCATGCGTATTGATATAATCAATTTGCTCTGGCTGCATACCTGCATCTTTTAGTGCAGCGCGCATAACGTTTAATGCACCAAGCCCTTCTGGGTGTGGAGCTGTTAAATGGTAGGCATCGGCAGTTGCACCACCGCCAGCAATTTCACAATATATTTTTGCACCACGTTTTATAGCGTGGTCATAATCTTCTAAAATAAGGGCACCTGCAGCTTCTCCCATTACAAATCCATCTCTGTCTTTGTCATAAGGGCGGCTTGCAGTTGCTGGGTCATCGTTGCGCTCACTCATCGCTTTCATGGCGTTAAAACCACCAATACCTGCTTCACCAATTACGGCTTCAGAACCACCTGCAACAACGATATCTGCTTTTCCTAGTCTGATGGTGTCTACTGCACAAACAATACCATTGGTACTAGATGCACAAGCACTTACCACTGCATAGTTAGGACCTCTAAATCCATGACGCATGGAAATTTGTCCGGCAGCAATATCTAAAATCATTTTTGGAATAAAGAAAGGATTGAAACGAGGTGTTCCATCTCCTGCGGCGAAGTTTAATACTTCTTCCTGAAAAGTTACAAGACCACCAATGCCACTTGCAAAAATGACACCCACACGGTCAGGATCTACGTTATCTTTAGTGATACCCGCGTCTGCAACAGCTTGATCGCTGGCAACGAGGGCAATTTGTGCAAAACGGTCTAATTTTCTGGCTTCTTTACGATCCATAAATTGGGTAGGATCAAAGCCCTTAATCTCACACGCAAAACGTGTTTTAAATTTAGAAGCGTCAAAAAGAGTAATAGGAGCTGCTCCTGAAACGCCCGCTAATAAATTGTTCCAATAATCATTGAGATTATTTCCAATAGGTGTTAGCGTACCAATTCCTGTAACAACGACTCTTTTAAGTGCCATAACTTAAACCTGATTAAGTGATAATCCGCCTTTCAAAGCAGTAAACTTTAGAAAGGCGGATTAAAAAAATTATTCCTAAATAGAATGCTTATTTAGCGTGCTCTTCCAAGTAGGCAACAGCTTGGCCAACTGTAGTAATGGTTTCAGCCTGCTCGTCTGGAATAGAAATGTTGAATTCTTTTTCGAATTCCATAATTAACTCAACGGTATCGAGTGAATCTGCACCGAGGTCATTGGTAAAAGAAGCTTCATTTGTAACTTCAGCTTCGTCTACGCCTAATTTGTCAACGATGATTTTCTTAACTCTTGTTGCGATGTCTGACATTGTAAAAGGTTTTGTTTACGGCGCAAAAATATACTTTTTGTTAAATAACCAATCTTTTCGGACACTTTTGTTTCCACAGACCCGCAGTTCAATTATGCACAAACCTAGAACTAGCGCCTAAAATCATGAAAATCATGCCTATATTGTAGCTAAACCTCAACATATGTCACTCAAAATAATTGAATTTGGTTCCGCTTCTTACCAAAAAATGGTGGATTTAAGGTTCCAAATACTGCGTAATCCACTTGGTCTCACGTTTAGTCAAGCCGATTTAGACAAAGAAAAAGATGATATTTTAATTGGTTTTTTTGAAGATGATGACTTGGAAGGCTGCTGTATTTTAACACCAGACAATAAAACGAACATCCGTTTGCGTCAAATGGCAGTAGTTTCTGGATTACAAGGAAAAGGAATTGGACGGGTTATTATGAATTTTGCCGAAAATGTTGCCCGCGATAGAGGTTATAAAATATTACACATGCATGCCCGAAAATCGGCGGTAGGCTTTTATCAAAAACTAGGCTACGAGATTGTAGGTGATGAATTTGAAGAAGTAACCATCCCGCATTACGAGATGCAAAAGAATTTATAGCCTAGTGCTGGCCAATTTTTTTATTGAGTAACCCCCTTAGTTCATGACGCATGTCTTCAGGCATGCCTTCTTTGGGAACAATAAAAAAAGATTTAGCATCGAAATACAAATGAAAGAAATGCGGGCTTTCAAAAAACTTTGAGAATTTTTGCCAGTCCCAATTAACAGTTCCTCTATCATTACTGAGGCTTACCTGCATATCCGTAAATAAAATGGTAAAGCTATCTTTAAAGGTGGCTGCTTTTTTATAAATAGAATGTGGCATGATATACCAAAAAGTAACCATCATAACAAGCCATAAAAGCGATCCCAACAAAAATGGTTCTGGCCTAATTTTTTTTGAATAAAATAATGCAGCAGATACAATCGCAAAAACATTAATGAGTATTACGAGTAATTTAATAGCCCTGTCTTGTACAAAGTGATAACGCACACCTTGGATCACTTTATTTTTCTCGTAACTAAATGAATGCTGCATATTTGGAATAGATTAGGCCAAAAGTAACTAATTTTAATTATGTCAGACACTACGCTACATAAAATAGCCGCCACACTAGGACTTAGTATTTCAACGGTATCAAGGGCGCTTAAAGGACATCCAGACATTTCGGTGCTTACTAGAAAAAAAGTACTGGCAGCCGCAGCTAAACTAAACTATTCTCCAAACCCAAATACGGTATACAATGCCATTAGAAGTAGCCATTTTATAGCACTCTTTATTCCGGTGACACCTTCTAACTATTTTCAAGATTTTTTACACAGGGCCAATCATTTAGCCGAAAACGCAGATTATAGTTTACTGGTTTTACCACTTACAAATAATACGGTTAGTACTACTGCTCAAATAAAATTTTGTAAACAAAATAAAGTACACGGTATTATTATATGCCAAGATCCACTCCAAGCTCCCAATCCAAAATTTAAAAAAATAAAAGATTTGGGCATTCCTGTTATTGTAGTTGGTGGGAGCCTGCCAAGTACAGGCCTGCATTATTTTAAAGAAGATATTGAGCCAGTAGCCACTTTGGTTGCACAAAAAATAGTAGCAAAAAATAAAATGCAAATTCTAGCCGTTTTTGATGAAAGCACCGCGCAAAGAACCGAGCTTATTTTAAACGCATTTATAGACAAAATTGCTGCACTAGAAAAAAATATTAGTGTGGAGTATGCATCATCCACCTTAGAAGCATTTTCGCTTTGTAAAACGGCCATCCTGCAAAAGAAATACGATGCCATTTTTTGCATGAACGATGCAATGCTCCTAGGTGCCTGGCAGGCTTTACAGTCCACCCAGTCTAACATAGATTTATTTGGCATCAGTGAAACCGGGATACCAAGCCTACTGCCACCCACTATCTCTTATGCTTATTATAGTGGTGATGCTGCTGCCAGCGAAACAATGGGGTTGATGTTTCGAATTATGCAAGAAAAAACACCTGCCACCGAAAATAGCCGTAGCATATCTTGGCAAGAAAGTAAAGCGTAATTTTTTATTGCAGCATTTGCATTTTTAAGCTTCTAAAAGAAACTTCATTGCCATGGTCTTGTAGTAGCAATCGACCTTTTGGCGCCATGCCAAAATTAGGCCAGTTAGCATATTTACTTTTTGCCACGAGTGCATAATAATATTGTTCGCCTCTTTTGTATTCGAGTATTTTCCAACCGTTTAAATAATGCGATACGGTTCCGTCTTTTGCTACTTTAATCATACCTCTATTCCATTCGCCAATTTTACGGCGCGCGCGGTTTTCTTTTAAGGATGGAATTAAATCATAGAGCGATCCAAGTGTTCTATTGCCAATGGACCCTAGTTTTGCATCAGGGTGGAGGGCGTCATCGAGTATTTGATACTCTAATCCAATGGCAGAACCTGCATTGTTTTCTTTTTCTGTAACAAAATATTTTACGCCACTATTTGCGCCGGCGGTTAATTTAAAATCAAATTGAAAAATAAATGCGTCATACTCTTTTTCTGAAACAATATCTCCACCATTGGTAGACTCTGCACCATTAGAAGATTGTACCGTTAAAATACCATCCTGTGCTTTCCAGCCTTTATCTGGGAAACCTGCTTTATAAGCCCCTCTCCATCCATTTGTCGTTTTGCCATCAAATAATAAATGTACGCCTTGCATTTTTTCTTGCTCAGACACATGATTGGGCAGTAGGTTCACTACAAAAGTAGGATCAAGTGGCGTAGGCTGCAAATTGGTGGTTTGAATCTTAATATTTCTCCATCTAATTTTTTTATTCGCTTCTTCTGCCTTACCAATAGAATGTACCTGAAGTGCAATAAAACCAGCTGGTGTTAGATCGTCCACTAAACTTGCTACCGGTTTGCCATTTAAAAAAGTACGGATGGTATTTCCAATACATTCGATGCGGCATGTATTCCATGCCTGAAACTTAAAGAGCGTTTTAGCTGGCTCGTTATAAGATACCGGATACAACCAGTCTCTGCGACTTTCATCATATATGCCTGCTGTCCATGCCCTTGGCGAAGGATCAATTTCGTATTGGTATCCATGTACCCTACCATTCAAATAATCAGGTTTGCTTTCACTTCTAAATTGAATGCCAGAATTCATCATATCGTCTAATTTGAATTCTAGTTCTACTATAAAATCACCATAATTTTTTTCTGTAACTAAAAAAGAATTGGGTTCACCTAAAACAGTGGAACCTACAATCTCTCCATTGATTACCTCGTATTTGGCCTTCCCATTTAATGGCTTCCATCCTGTTAAGTCTTTCCCATTAAATAGTGGGGTCCAATTTCCTCCTTTTTTAGTTTGAGCTACCATGGGTGCTATCATAAAAGCACATAAAATAGTGGTAAGAATGGCGGATTTAAGTGTTTGCATAACAAGGGTTTAACGTATAATAATGGAATGCTCCAGCTAATTTATGGCTTTAGGCGGAAGCTGTCTAATAAAAATTTGCGGTAAATACATGGCTCAAATGAGGGGCAAAAACGGGGCTTGGTTAACAAAAGTGCTAGCTTGTCAAGATATGCCTTTGACGGTTTCAAAATGTAGGTTACTTATAGTGGATGACGATGAAGTAAACAGGGCTTTACTTCACTTTTTGCTGCAATCTTTTGATTGTATCACTGCAGACGCTATTAACGGCGAAGAGGCTTTAAGACAATTAAACCTGGGTAAAAATATTCCAACCATTATGCTACTTGACCTAAATATGCCCATCATGGATGGATATGCAGTTATAAAAGCGATCAAAAACAACAAAGAAAACTATCCCTTTACACGCATTATCGTTATTAGCGCTTCGAGTTACGATCATTTTATAAAAAGAGAAGATCCTTCCAATATCAGTGGCTATATCCAAAAGCCCATCGATAAAAACAAACTAATGGCATTACTAGCAAGCACAGCAAATGAAGTGATTGAACAGCAACAATTAAAAATCAAATAAAGATGGGGGATTCTATGGATTTGATACATGCATTACAACAAGAAAACGACTTTTATAAACAGCTGCTTTTTAATATACCTGCTGATATCGCCATCTTTGATACAGACCACAAATATTTATATGTTAACAAACTAGCGCTTTCAAAAGGAGACACTAGAAATTGGATTATTGGGAAAGATGATTTTGAATATTGTAGCGCGTTTAATAAACCCATGGAACTTGCCATTAACAGAAGGTCTTATTTTACAGAAGCGTTGGCAGAAGGCATACAAGTAGAATTTGAAGAGATCAATAAAGATAAAGAAGGCAAGCCCGTATTTAATCTTCGGAAATTTTTCCCGGTAAGGGATCAAAATGGAAACCATGATTTTGTAATTGGATATGGCATTAATATTACCAATATTCGAAATCGTGAAAAACTACAAATAGAACGTGAAAAAGACTTTAGGCATTTAATTGATGCCATGGAGCAACTAGTTATTGTTTGCACTCACGATGGTGCATTAACCTACGCCAATCCCATGTGGAAACAAACTGCAGGCATTCATTCAAAAAATGTTTTTGATATGATAAAAAGCAGTGGCGGTCATTTTTTAAAAAATTTTATATCCTATGCGGCCTCCGAACAATACGCTTATTCAAATAAGGTAGCCTGGTTACTAGATGCGCAAAAAAATAAAGTGAGGCTTAGTTATCACTTCACAAAATTTACCGATTACAATACCAACAAACTACATGTGGCTGTTTTTTTTACCAATATCACTGATATTATAAGAGCAGAGCAGGAACATCAAAAAGCAGAACGTGCCGCTCGTAGACTCAGTCAATTAAAATCAAATTTTATCAACCTGGTTTCCCACGAATTAAGAACGCCTTTATCCATTATTTTATCCAGTGCCGAAATACTGGAAATGCAAGCTGCCAATCAGTTTCAAAAAATACCCGTTGCTGCGTCAAAATACCTGACTAGAATTATCCATCAAGTAGATAAAATGACCAAGCTACTCACCGACTTTTTACTGATCAGTAAAATTGAATCGGGTAACCTGGCCCTGCAATTAAGCAGTTGTAATGTAGTATCCATTTTACATAAAGTGGCCACAGAATCGTTTACGCCCTACAAAGACGGCCGAAATATAGTAACAACGACAAAAGGTGAGCGAAAACTACAAATTGCTGATAGCAATATGCTACAAATGATATTTGAAAATTTGCTTTCAAATGCCTGCAAGTATTCGTCTGGTAATCCAGCGCCAAGGGCGCAACTTCGTTTTCAAAAAAACAAGTGGACATTTCTTGTGGTTGACGCAGGTATTGGAATGCCAGAAAAATATAAAAGAGAAATATTTACAGCTTTTGTTAGAGGCAGCAATGTTGGAAGTATTGAAGGGACTGGACTAGGTCTGATGCTTGTTCATTACCTGGTACAACAACACTTAGGACAAATTCACATAAAAAGTAGCCTCCATAAAGGAACATCCATATTAATTAGTTTCCCCCTTAATACATTTGAATGAAAAAGATATTAGTGATTGAGGACGAACAAGACATTAGAGATTCGATACAAGAAATTGTTGAAATGGCCGGCTACGCCGTTACCTCCACCGCAAATGGCGCAGCAGGGTTAAAGGAACTCATGCACAACCCCTTTGATTTAATTATCTGTGATATTATGATGCCCGAAATGGATGGGTTTTCATTACTTACCGCTTTAAAAAAAGATCCATCCTTTGTTACGCCCTTTATTTTTTTAACGGCTAAGGTACAATCCAATGATTTACGAACTGGCATGAATTTAGGGGCCGATGACTACTTGCACAAACCCTTTAAAAGCAAAGATTTACTGAGTGCTATAGAAACCAGACTTTCTAAACATGAAAAATTAAACCAACTACAAAATCAAAAAGCAGCCTTACTTGAAAAAACAATCGAGCTCATGGTGGGTCACGAATTTAAAAATCCCATGAATGGTATTATTAATTTTAACACCCTCATTGCCGAAAACGCAATTAGCCTAAACAATGAAAAATTACAAAGTCTCTGCAGCTACTTACATATCAGTGCCGATCGATTACTTACAACTTACGATAAAATAAACACTTATTACACACTTCAAAAAGCGCTACACTTACATGAAGTTCCGGAAATGGGCGCACCTGATCCACATCATATCATTGACGTTATTAAAAATGTCTTGCACAAATATGACAGAGTTAAAGATCTAAATTACACGGAGCCAAGGCCTCCCCTGTTTTTTTCTAAACTGATTCATACAGCTGCAAAAGAATTAATTGAAAATGCTTGTAAATTTTCGGAAAAGGGGACACCCATCAATATTCATATTTTTGAAGATACATCTGGTAAAAGTATTCGTGTGACCAATCATACCATGCACACTACGGCAGCCGCTCTCAATAAATACCGCCTCTTTGAACAGCACCATAGAGATGTGGCAGAGCAACAAGGACTTGGCATTGGCCTCGCCATTACCAAACTTATTGCTAGCATACATAAAGGAAGTATCGCATTCGATGAAGTTGAAAATGAAACCTCAGTTCGTGAAATTATTGCCCTTTTGCACTTACCTAATAGCTAACACTATGTGCTTAATTTTTTTACGCTTCCAGGTATAGGTAATATGAATTTTTTGATCTGCTGTTTGTATAACATAAGGGTAAGAAAATTCGGCCCCTACTTCGTTTTCTAATTCAAGTATGGGTTCCCATTTTTTCCCATCTTTTGAAATCGCCACATTAAGTGGTGACCTACTTGGTGCTTTACAATTATTATACACCAAAAGATGCCTTCCGTCTTGTAATGTAATAGCATCAATACCCGAATTATTATTGATTAAACCTGTTTGCGTAAGGGGCGTCCAGGTTTTACCATTGTCATAACTCCAGGTTTCATTGGCCGTTCCATTTTGACTTCTTGTAAGGGCTTGCAAAACGCCACGCTTGTGGTTTAAAACAGCGGGCTGAATACCCGTAATTGGATTGGCGTCATTTAGGTCCGGTCCCTTGGTCCAGGTTTTACCAGCATCGGAAGTGTACTCGAAGTGCACTTTCCATCCATTTTTTTCGGTGCTAGAAGGACATACAAGCATACCGTTTATTTCATAAGGCTGGTTTCTGATAGGACCTAAAATGCCATCCGGCAAACGTTCTGGCGCGCTCCAGGTAACACCGTAATTGGTTGATCTTTTCATCCAACCCGTCCAACCCTGAACATTGGGTCCAATTTTATAAAAAAGTAGTAACTCATTTTTTGATGTCAAGAATAAAACGGGATTATAACAAGCATACCGCGTAGAATCGTTTATAAAACCATCTGCAATTTGAA
>JBEGUD010000209.1:0-8062 GCA_041179065.1 Bacteroidota bacterium
AGAAGATAATAAGATGGTGAACATGCAACTCACCAACGATAAATTAGTTGATAGAGGCGTACATATGTTAATGAAGCAAATTAACACTTCCGATTATGAAGTAGCAAAAGCCCTCTTATTACAACACGGCTCTGTTAAAAAAGCAACCGACGCATTTATGGGTTCTTAATGATAGATACATGCACAACATAGAACCGTTTTTTAACTGGAGACATTTATACACTGCCGAAGAAGATGCAAGGTCTCCTTTCTATGGTCGCACTTACTCCGAATTTGAGTTTACACAAGTGGTTTATAATTATTTTATTCATCCACAATGGGACGATTTTGGAAGCCGCACTTTGTATTTGAAATTACTATTTATTGACTACGAAGAACATTATGCGATCATTGAACTTTTAGGTGAATGGAATGATGCCATTGAAAATGACATCATGGAACTCAAAAGAGAAATTGTTGATCACTTATCTAAACAAGGCATTTGTAAATATATTTTGATCTGTGAAAATGTTTTAAATTTTCATAGCAGTGACAAAGAATATTATCAAGAGTGGTACGACGATGTTTCTGACGACAATGGTTGGATGGTAGCACTTAACATGCCAGCGCAAACACAGCAGGATTTTAAACAAAAAAAACTACACTATTATATTGAGCTCATGGAAATTGACAATTGGCGA
This sequence comes from Bacteroidota bacterium, assembly GCA_041179065.1. Lineage (GTDB taxonomy): Bacteria > Bacteroidota > Bacteroidia > Chitinophagales > Chitinophagaceae > Sediminibacterium. The sequence goes on from JBEGUD010000209.1 coordinate 681, forward strand.
AATTTTAAGCCGGGTCATTTATTTGAAAAAATAAACTTTGAGCTATCCAACAGGCTTACCTTATAATAAAAAGTATTTGGCGTTTTCTTTTAAGCAAACCTCGTAGCTTTCGCCCAGCATATAATTAGATTCTAAACTAGCAACCTGCAGCGTCAACTCGTTTATTTGTACTGTTATTAAATAGTGACTGCCACAAAATGAAACGCCAGTAATAGTTCCTTCAAACCCTTTACCAGTAGGCTTTATAAGGCTTAATTGAGAAGGCCTAATAAACAATTGCTGATTGTCATTTGCTGCAGGAACCAATGCCTTAACTGCTGGAAAAACTCCTACGCTGATACAATTACAGGCACCCAATAGTTCCGCTTCATATTTGTTTTGAGGGCTATAAAAAATAGTAGCAGGTGCCTCATCTCTTATAACAGCACCCTCTTTAATGAGTAACATTCGGTTGGCCCAAGGAAGTAAATCTGCGGCGTCATGCGATACTAAAACACAAGTAGTATCAAAATGTGTTGCAATATCCGAAATCACATCCTGCATAATTTGCTTGTGAATTTTATCCAAATTAGAAAACGGTTCGTCTAATAACAACAAAGAAGGCTCGGTAGTGAGTAATTGCGCAAGAACGATGCGCTGTTTTTCTCCCCCAGAAATTTGATTGGTTTTACGAGCTAGTAAATGTTGTATTCTACAAATCTCATACATATGACGTGCTCTTGCTGGTTCCATTTTATTGACCATTTCAAGTAGCTCTTCTACCCTATAATTGTTACGAAGCTCAAAATGCTGCGACAAAAAAGCAATTTTGGGATGACCCGGAATGAGTTGCTCGCTTGGCATTAAAATTCGATCTCCATTAAAAAGTACTGATCCAGTACTGGGTTCTATTAAACCCGCTATCATTTTTAAAAGTGTGGTTTTACCTGAACCCGTTTCACCAGCAATGGCTAATTTTTGACCTTTGGGAAGCCCAAAAGATATGGTGGCGTTAACAGATTCGCCTACATGATTTTTAGCAACACCACAAACCTCTAATAAAAACATACAATAAAATTAAGCCATTCATCTATTAGCAAGCGGTAATTCGTATATTTGAAAATAAATATTTTTAAAATGGCTTTACCCGTAAATAATTCTAAAGCAGGCAAACCTGGAACAAAAAACCAGGCCAACAAAGCACAAGGATCTAAATTTATTGCTAAACCAGGCACCAAAGCAGTGACTGTAGGCAAAAAACCAATTAAAACTGGTGGATCTAGAGGAAGTTAATAAACGACCCTTAATAAATTAAATCTTCGTAGGCAGCTTGCAGTTCGGAATAGGCATGCTTGTCCCCTGCTAATTTGCAGGCCTCCAAACCCTTTTCATACCAGTTAATGGCTTCTGCTTGTTCTCCCATTTTTTCAAGCAGTTTGGCCAAATGGTAATAGGTACCCACATAAATAGGCGTTTCGGTTACAATAGCCGTAAATAATGCCCTAGCTTCCTGGTCTTGGCCAATTTTGATGTATTCGAGCGCTAAAGCATGCCTTAAAAAGTTATCAGACGGCTGGGCAGCCAAAAAACTTAACAATTTTTCTATCCGATCCATAAACCAAAGATAGCCGAACTTTGTAATTAAAATGATACCTATATTTGCAAATAGTTGTTTATGCAACTATGTAAAATCTAGGATAAAAGAGAGCATATGAAAATACTAGTTTGTATCAGTAAAACGCCAGATACCACTGCTAAAATTGCATTTGCAGATGGCGGCAAAAAATTTGAAGAAGCAGGTGTACAATGGATCATCAATCCATACGATGAATGGTATTCATTAGTGCGCGCCATTGAGTTAAAAGAAAAAGACCCCGCTACTATTATACATCTAGTAACAGTGGGTGGTGCAGACGCCGAACCAATTATTAGAAAAGCCTTAGCACTTGGTGGCGATGAAGCCATCCGTATTAATACCGATAGTTCAGATAGTTATTATATTGCCGCACAAATTGCAGCGATAGCGGCTACCGAAAAATATGACATCATATTTACTGGAAAAGAAACCATCGACTACAACGGTGCTTCTATTGGCGGTATGATTGCGGCGCTAGTTGATGCTCCTTATATTTCTTTAGCAACTTCATTTTTATTGGAAGGATCAAATGCTTCGATTACAAGAGAAATTGAAGGTGGTGAAGAAGTAGTGACTGTAAATACACCTGTTGTTGTTAGTTGTCAAAAAGGTGTTGCCGAACAGCGTATTCCTAACATGCGTGGTATTATGGCTGCAAGAACAAAACCACTTAATGTGCTAGAACCCGCTGCAGCAGAGCATTTAACAAGCATCGAAAGTTTTGAACTTCCTGCTCCAAAAGCTGGCGTAAAACTGGTGAGCCCAGATAACGTAGAGGAACTTGTTCGTTTATTACATGATGAAGCAAAAGCTATTTAATTTATTTTAAGATTATAATTATGGTACTCGTTTATATAGATCACCAAGACAATCAAATTAAAAAAAGTACATTAGAAGCAGTAACCTATGGTGTTGCACTTGCAAAACAATTAGGTACAGAGGCGCATGGCTTATTACTAGGAACCGTTAACGACGACCTAGCAGCGCTTGGTGCTTACGAATTAAAAAATGTATATCAAATTAATGATGCGGCACTATCAAGTTTTGATGCACAAGTATTTGTAAAAACAATTGCAGCGGCTGCCACTAAAGTTGGCGCTACTACCCTAGTGTTTTCGCATAACCAAACAGGTAAAGCTATTTGTGCGGGTGTGTCTGCACTTTTAAAAGCTGGACTGGTTACTGGTGCTATTGAACTTCCAAAAACAGATGCTGGTTTTGTTGTTAAAAAAACAGTGTTTTCAGGAAAAGCATTTGCGAATGTTTCGATTCAAACTGCTATAAAAATTATCTCATTAAGTCCAAATAGTTTTCATACTACAAGTGGCGCTGCTGCAACGGCAAGCATCACTACACTAGATATTCCGGTTAGTACAGGTCATGTAAAAATTACTGCTGTAAACAAAACAAGCGGTGAAATTTCATTAACGGAAGCCGATATTGTAGTTAGTGGTGGCCGAGGCTTAAAAGGACCCGAAAACTGGGGAATTTTACTTGACCTCGCTAAAGAGCTTGGCGCAGCAACAGCATGTTCTAGACCGGTTGGTGATGCACATTGGCGTCCACACCATGAGCACGTAGGACAAACAGGTGTGCAGGTTGCCCCTAATTTATACATTGCTATTGGTATTTCTGGCGCTATCCAGCACCTCGCTGGCGTTAATAGAAGCAAAACCATTGTGGTGATTAATAAAGACCCAGAAGCACCATTTTTTAAAGCCGCCGATTATGGAATTGTAGGTGACGCCTTTGAAGTACTACCTAAATTAACCGATGCGATTAAAAAAATGAAAGCATCTGCCTAGTTTTTGCAGCCCTTCTGTTCAATTCTATATTTTTTGAATTAATTTCGTGTTGTCTATGAAAAAAATAGAACTCGAAATAGTAGCCCTGTCCCATAGCATTACCCAATCGCATTCTTATGCCGTTGTACTAGGTGAAGCAGGCGGTGGCACTAGAAGACTTCCGATTGTAATTGGAGGTTTTGAAGCGCAGGCTATTGCTGTTGCTTTAGAGGATATGCACCCTAGCAGACCCCTCACCCACGATTTACTTAAAAACTTCATGACGGCTTTTCATGTAGAGCTTCAAGAGATCATCATCAACGATTTACAAGAAGGTATTTTTTATGCCAAATTGGTTTGCTTTACCGACCATGATACCATCGAAATAGATTCTCGTACTTCGGACGCCCTGGCATTAGCCGTTCGTTTTGGATGCCCTATTTATACCTATGAGCATATATTAGACAATGCTGGTATTTTAATGGATGAAGGTGGTGTAAGCAAACAAAAAATGGAAGCCGTTGGTGGGGAGCAGCCTTTTGAAGACCAAGACGATATTACCAAATTAGACATCATTGCACTTGAACAATTATTACAAGATGTTTTAGAAAGTGAAGATTATATTAGAGCCATAGCTATACGTGACGAAATCAATAAAAGGAAAACCAAATGATTTGTTTTCCTTCCTGCAAAATCAACCTAGGATTACGTATCACACAAAAAAGAGCGGATGGATTTCATGCATTAGAAACGGTATTTTTTCCCATTTCTATTAAGGACGCACTAGAAATTATTATTGACCCAGATACAAGTGCCGCACCTATTACATTTACAAGTTCTGGCCTTGCTATTAACGGCGAACCTTCCGATAATTTATGTTTTAAAGCCTACGGGTTATTAAAAAAAGACTACCCTTCTATCCCTAACATAAAAATGCATTTGCATAAAAAAATTCCAATGGGTGCTGGACTTGGAGGCGGATCATCAGATGGTGCATTTACACTTGTAACACTCAACCAACTTTTTAATTTACAGTTATCGGAGCAAGCGCTATTAAATTATGCTTTACAACTAGGAAGTGATTGTCCTTTTTTTATTATCAACACACCAGCATTTGCAACAGGCAGGGGTGAAATTTTAACACCCACAAAAGTAGACCTTAGTGGATACAGTATCGTTATTGTAAATCCAGGGATTGCCATTTCTACTAAACTTGCTTTTTCATTGATTACGCCAAAAATTCCAGATAACAATTTAGCAGCCGTCATTCAACAACCTATATCTAAATGGAAGGATGTTCTCATCAATGATTTTGAACAACCTATTTTTAATTCCTTTCCTGAATTAGCCAATATCAAAGAAACACTCTATCAAAATGGTGCGGCATATGCTTCTATGACAGGCACTGGTAGCACAGTGTATGGAATTTTTCCCACATCCATGATGAACACATTGTCCTTTGATTTTCCTTCGCATTATTTTATTGCTACTGCATCTTAAATAAATAAACTATCGTTTGTTCGTATCATCACGCTACGCATCAAACAACGATTGTTGATATCTCATTTTAAAATTCGTCATTTTTTTATTATTTTACGGATACGATTGCCTGCCATAGATTATTTTATTCCTGAACTTTAACTTGGGTTAACATGCTTGTTTCTAAAAACAACCAGGGATTGTATGATCCCGCTTTTGAACATGATGCATGCGGCATTGGTTTTGTTGCTAACATTAAAGGCATTAAGTCACATCAAAATATTTCTGATGCATTAACGGTATTAGAAAACATGGAACACCGTGGCGCTTCCGGTTTCGAAAAAAACACGGGTGATGGCGCAGGCCTTATGATTCAAATACCGCACGAGTTTTTCTTTGATGAATGTATAAGACTTGGTGCGCACTTACCCAATTATGGCAAGTATGCAGTTGGTGTATTATTTTTCCCAAAAGACAGTGCGTTAAAACAGGAATGTCGTGAAATATTTGACAGAGCTGCGGAAAAATTAGGACTCGAAATTATCACCTACCGTGCGGTACCCGTAAATACAAAAGATATTGGAAAAACAGCACTCTCTGTAGAACCAAGTATGGAGCATGTATTTATCAAATGCCCCGATGATATAGAAATGCCCGAAGTTTTTGAACGGAAGTTATTTGTACTTAAAAACTACGCAACACATACCATTAACAATAGCATTAAAAAAGACGATATTGGTTTTTATATTGCGTCCCTATCTTACAAAACAATCATTTATAAAGGACAGCTAACCAGTTTACAGGTACGTGATTATTTTACTGATTTAAACGATAAACGCGTAGTATCGGCGTTTGGACTTGTGCACTCTAGATTTGCAACCAACACCTTCCCTTCTTGGAAATTAGCACAGCCCTTCAGGTACATCGCACACAACGGCGAAATAAATACACTGCAAGGAAATTTAAACTGGCTGCGCGCGGGCGAAAAAGGTTTTAGCACACCCAATTTTTCGAAAGAAGAAATGGACATGCTATTGCCCATAGTTTCATCCGGACAATCCGATTCGGCTTGTCTCGACAACATGATTGAATTATTATTTATGAGTGGTAGATCATTACCACACGTAATGATGATGCTAATTCCTGAAGCATGGGATGGTAACGAAAGTATGGATGCTACTAAAAAAGCATTTTATGAATACCATGCCTGTTTTATGGAACCATGGGATGGCCCTGCATCAATTTCATTTACAGATGGTAAAATTATTGGTGCAACACTTGACAGAAATGGATTAAGACCTTCACGATATTGTGTAACAAATGATGACCGTGTAATAATGGCATCAGAAACGGGCGTACTACCCATCGACCCATCTACAGTTATAGAAAAAGGTCGACTACAACCTGGAAAAATGTTTGTAGTGGATATGGAACAGGGCCGCATAATAAGTGATGACGAATTAAAACAAAAAATTTGTAGTCAGCAACCTTACGGCGATTGGCTCAACCAATATAAAATTAAACTAGAAGAACTACCCGAGCCACGCGTTATGTTTACGCACCTCGAGCCCGATCAAGTATTCAAATACCAAAAAGTTTTTGGTTATTCTACCGAAGATTTAAATACCATTATTGCACCTATGGCAATGGATGGCAAAGAGCCTATTGGATCCATGGGTACCGATACACCACTTGCTGTATTAAGTGATCAGCCACAACACTTAAGTAGTTATTTTAAACAATTATTTGCGCAGGTAACCAACCCACCAATCGATCCCATTAGAGAACGTATGGTAATGTCACTTGCCTCCTTTGCAGGCAGTAATGCCAATATATTATCGGAAGATCCACTAGCCTGTCACTGCGTTGCATTAAAACACCCTATTTTAACCAACCACGATTTAGAAAAAATTAGAAGTATTGACACAGGTATCTTTCAAGCAAAAACATTACAAACTTATTTTAGAGCAGATAATAAACCTGGCTCGTTAAAAGCTGGACTAGATAGGCTTTGCCGTTACGCCGTAGACGCCGTTGAAGATGGTTTTGAAGTTATTATTTTAACAGACAGAGCGATCGATTCGGATCATGCCCCCATCCCTTCTTTACTAGCAACTGCTGCAGTTCACCACCACCTTATTAGAAAAGGCTACCGTGGACAAGTGGGTATCATTGTTGAGGCCGGTGACATTTGGGAGGTACATCATTTTGCATGTCTAGTTGCTTTTGGTGCCACTGCAATAAACCCATACCTAGCACTTTCTAGTATTAGAGACATGAAAATTGCTGGGAAACTAGATACTACATTAGAAATTGACAAGCTCAAAAAGAACTACATAAAAGCGGTTAATGATGGGCTTTTAAAAGTCTTTTCAAAGATGGGGATCTCAACATTACAGTCGTATCAAGGCGCACAAATATTTGAAATTATTGGACTCAATAAAAAAGTAGTAGATCATTATTTTACGGGCGCTACTTCTCGTATTGAGGGCATGGGACTCGAC
>JBEGUD010000210.1:0-4834 GCA_041179065.1 Bacteroidota bacterium
GCCAAAGTTGTTGGGACTTTAACCATGCATGGTGTAACAAAACCCGTTCAAACCTCTGCAACCTTAAACATTAGTAATGGCAAAATTGCCGCTACTGCCACCATGAGCATCATGATGTCAGATTTTAAGATTGATGCAAGCGCCGTTACCGAAAAAGTAGACCTAGAAATTAATTGTAATTACACACAATTATAGGGTTTTACGTATCTTTGCGTCCTGCACAGGCGGATTTGTTTATTGTTCAGCCTGTACATTCGAGTAGAACCCTACTTTCGAACAAAATCGAACTAATAAACGTATGATAGCAACGCCCCCCTTAACGCTCCCTACGTTTTTAGCAAGATCATGTAATAAGTGGATCAACCATTTGTAAACTACCCAGGAGATGCGTATTAAAAACGAATTAGAACACAGAATTTTAGTAATCGATGGTGCCATGGGTACCATGATTCAGCGTCACAAATTAGAAGAAGCCGATTACCGTGGTGAACAATTTAAAAATTGGCACACCGATGTTAAAGGCAATAATGATATGCTATGCATCACGCAACCAGATATCATTGTAGGTATTCACAAACAATACTTAGCTGCAGGTGCCGATATTATTGAAACCAACACATTTAGTAGTACCACTATTGCGATGGCCGATTATGATATGCAGGCCTACGCTTATGAATTAAACGTGGCAGCTGCAACCTGTGCCAGACGTGCAGTTGAAGAGTTTTGTAAAGAAAATAAAGATGCTGGCGCAAAATTTGTAGCAGGCGCCATTGGTCCTTTAAATAAAACACTCAGCCTTTCTCCAGATGTAAACAATCCTGGATTTAGAGCTGTTACTTTTGATGAAGTAGTAGTGGCTTACAAAGAACAAATAAGAGGACTGGTTGATGGAGGTGTAGACGTACTTTTAATTGAAACTATTTTTGATACCCTCAATGCAAAAGCAGCCATATTTGCTGCCAAAGAATTTTTTAGAGAAAATAATATTCCGGAACTGCCTATCATGATTAGCGGTACCATTACAGATGCATCTGGTAGAACCTTAAGCGGTCAAACACTGGAAGCATTTTATACTTCTATTAAACACGCCGAGCCACTTAGCGTAGGTTTAAATTGTGCATTAGGGGCCGCTGAAATGCGCAGCCACATTGAAGAATTAAGTCAAATTGCATCATGCTACACATCGGCATACCCCAATGCAGGCCTTCCAAATGCCATGGGTGAATATGATGAAGCACCGCACCAAACAGCACATTTTATTGAAGAATGGGCAAGTCAAGGATTTGTAAATATTGTGGGTGGATGCTGCGGCACAACGCCAGATCATATCAAACATATTGCAGACCATGTTAGAAAAATAGCGCCCCGAAAAAAACCTACCCTAGCTACCTCAATTGCTTAAGCACAACAAGATTTTTATGAGTTCAACAATTACGATACAACCTTATTTAAGACTAGCTGGACTTGAGCCACTTGTTATTAGACCCGAAACCAATTTTGTAAACGTTGGCGAAAGAACCAATGTAACTGGGTCTAAAAAATTTGCGCGTCTCATTAGAGAAAATAAATATGAAGAAGCTTTATCTGTTGCTAGGCAGCAGGTAGAGAGCGGTGCGCAGGTGCTGGATGTAAACATGGATGATGCACTACTAGATGGTGTAGAAGCCATGACAACGTTTTTAAATTTACTACAAAGTGAACCGGACATTGCTAGAATTCCGATCATGATTGATAGCTCTAAATTTGAAATTATTGAAGCGGGTTTAAAATGTGTGCAAGGAAAATGTATTGTGAACTCTATCTCTATGAAAGAAGGAGAAGAGAAATTTATTGAACAAGCATTTAAGTGTAAAGCCTATGGTGCCGCAGTTATTGTGATGGCATTTGATGAAATAGGACAGGCTGATACCAAGGACCGAAAAATTGAAATTTGCCAAAGAGCTTACGACATCTTAACAACAAAAGTTGGCTTCCCACCAGAAGACATCATTTTTGATCCCAATATTTTTGCAGTAGCAACAGGCATCGAAGAACATAATAATTACGCGGTAGACTTTATTGAAGCAACAAGAGAAATTAAAAAAAGAATGCCCCTCACGAAAGTAAGTGGAGGTGTATCGAACGTTTCTTTTTCTTTTAGAGGCAATGACCACGTAAGAGAAGCGATACATTCGGTGTTTTTATTTCATGCCATTAAAGCGGGCATGGGTATGGGAATTGTAAACGCAGGACAGCTTGTTGTATACGATGAAATAGAACCAACATTACGTCAACTCTGTGAAGACGTGCTACTCAACAAAAACAACGACAACAACGAGGCTACCGAAAAATTAATTACACACGCCGAAACCGTTAAAGCAAAAGGTAAGGTTGAAATAAAAGATGAGGCTTGGAGAAATGAACCGGTAGAAAAAAGATTGTCACACGCACTCATTAATGGTATTACAGAATACATAGACGCTGACACCGAAGAAGCAAGACAAAAATATCCGCAGCCTCTTGATGTCATTGAAGGGCCACTCATGGATGGAATGAATATTGTGGGTGATTTATTTGGGGAGGGTAAAATGTTTTTGCCGCAGGTTGTAAAAAGTGCCCGCGTTATGAAAAAATCGGTGGCCGTTTTAACACCATTTATTGAGGCCGAAAAGGAAGAGCGCAAACAAGCGCATTTGGCGGCTGGTACTACTAACACAGAAGCGGCAGGTGCTGCTAAAATATTATTAGCTACTGTAAAAGGTGACGTGCATGATATTGGTAAAAACATTGTGGGTGTTGTACTTGGATGTAATGGATACGATATCATTGACCTTGGGGTAATGGTACCTACCGATAAAATTTTAGAAGCAGCGCAAAAAGAAAACGTAGACATCATTGGACTTAGCGGTCTTATTACACCTTCACTTGATGAAATGGTGCATATCGCTAAAGAAATGAAACGTAGGGGCATGAAACAACCACTACTCATTGGTGGTGCGACCACATCTAAAATACATACGGCTGTAAAAATTGCACCTGAGTACCAAGATGTGATTCATGTGCTTGACGCTTCTAGAAGTGTAACCGTTGCAGGTTCTTTATTAAGCAAAGATCAGCAAGCTGCATTTTTGAGTGATACGCAAAATGATTATGCTAAACTCAAAGATCAATTTGACAATAAAAAGCCTACCAAAGAATACCTCGCCTATCAAGACGCACGTAATAATAAAATGGCTATCGACTGGGATACCTATCAACCCGTTACACCAACGTACACAGGCACTAAGCTGTATAAAAATGTGGACCTTTCGATATTAAGAGACTTAATAGATTGGAAACCATTTTTTATTACCTGGGAAATGCACGGAAATTTTCCTGCGATTTTAACCGATGAAGTGGTTGGAAAAGAAGCCAGTAAATTATACGCAGACGCCAATGCATTATTAGATACCATCATTAACGAAAAATGGTTAACTGCAGATGGGACCATTGGATTTTGGCCAGCTAGCAGCGATGAAGACGATGTAACTGTTGTAGCAGATAAACCTGTAAAGCTTTCTTTTTTAAGACAACAAATTAAAAAAGCACCAGGTCAACCTAATTTTTCTTTAGCAGATTTTATAGCACCAAGCTCCAGCAATACAATAGATTTTATAGGTGCATTTGCAGTGACGATCAAAGGAATTGAAAAACATATTCAGGCCTTTGAAGCGCAGCATGACGATTACAATAAAATTATGTTGCAAGCGTTAGCAGACAGGCTAGCAGAGGCTTTTGCCGAATACCTACACTTACAAACTAGAAAAACAGATTGGGGTTATGCGCCGTCGGAAAGTTTAGATAACGCAGCACTCATTGGCGAAAAATATGTAGGCATTAGACCCGCACCTGGTTATCCTGCATGTCCAGATCATACCGAAAAATATAAATTGTTTGAACTCTTAAATGTTAAGGATGCAATTGGCATTGAGCTTACCGAAAACTTGGCCATGTATCCGGCATCATCGGTGTGTGGATGGTATTTTGCAAATCCGCAAAGCACGTATTACGGGCTTGGAAAAATTATGCAAGATCAACTAAAGGATTATGCAACCAGAAAAAACATGCCACTAGAAGAAGCAGAACGCTGGCTTAGACCCGTACTTGAATAATGTTGTCATCCATTATACTTTTTCAAAAAGCCACCAAAGTCTTTTGCGTGGCTTAACGGTATAATTCTTTTTGACGTAGGCTTGTATATACTGCATCGCTTCATCGATATCATCTGTAAAAAGCATGAGCTTTTTATCTTCTGGAGATATCGTACCTTTTACGATCATCGCATCTACCATATCCATAACCGGGTTAAAATATTCTTTGCCGAAAACTACAATTGGAAAATCATTAATAACGCCTGTTTGAGCAAGGGTTAATGTTTCAAAAAATTCATCCATGGTACCAAAACCACCTGGCATGATAACAAAAGCATAAGAATACTTAACCATCAATACTTTTCGAATAAAAAAGTAATCGAAAGTGATCCATTTGTGCATGTATGGGTTGGGCTGTTGTTCAAAAGGAAGCTTAATATTACAACCCACCGATTTCCCGCCCGCCTCAAATGCGCCCTTATTAGCTGCTTCCATAATACCCGGACCGCCACCTGTCATGGTGGTAAAACCCAGTGCTGCAATGCGCTTGCCAAATTCGGTAGCTGCCTTATAATAAGGATGATCGGGCTGGTACCTGGCAGAACCAAAAACAGTAATACATGGATCTAAAAAGTGTAGCGTTCTGAATCCTTTAATAAACTGGGTAAAAATCTGCCAAGCAAACACTAGCTCATTAATACGTGGCTTGGGGCCATCTAAATACA
>JBEGUD010000211.1:0-5725 GCA_041179065.1 Bacteroidota bacterium
AAAACATTTACAACCCCAGATGGTAAATCAAAAACCATGAAAGTGGAATTATTTACTTGGGAGAAATTAGATTATGTAGCAAAGGTTAAAAAAGCCTTTGGTTTAAAATAAAATACGTCTATCATAAAAAGCCCCTGCTAATTTTAGTGGGGGCTTTTTATTTAGCAATATATTTGACAAGCCTACTAAGATCATGCATCAGAAAAATCCTTGGACCATAAAAAGCAGTAAAGCCATTTACCAAAATCCTTGGATTGATGTTACTGAATTTGAAGTGCTTAATCCGGCTGGTAATCCTGGCATTTATGGGAAGGTTCATTTTAAAAATATTGCGGTAGGCGTTGTGCCCATCACACCAGATATGCATACCTATTTGGTAGGACAGTACCGCTTTACACTTGGTGCATACAGTTGGGAAATTCCGGAAGGGGGTTGTCCGGAAGGGACTGATCCATTGCAAACAGCTATAAGGGAGTTGAAAGAAGAAACAGGGCTTGTGGCTGCAAAGTATAAGGAGCTGATGCGCATTCATTTATCCAATTCTGTTTCTGACGAATTAGCTATTATTTATTTGGCAACGGAGTTAACACAGCAGGAGGCAGAACCTGAAGAAACAGAAGCTTTACAAATTAAAAAAGTATCTTTATCGGACGCTTTTGGTATGGTAGCGGATGGAACCATTACTGATGCTATGAGCGTGGCTGCACTTACTAAAATTGAATTATTACAAGTGCAGGGCCTTCTTATCTAATTTATTTTTACATGGCAATCAAACAATCGGCATTAATTATTGGACGTCAACCACTCGTAGAAGCATTACAGTCGGGGAGGTCTATCGATAAAATTTTATTTCAAAAAAATATTTCAGGCGAAGCTATTTTACAAATCAGGCAGCTGGCACGTGAATACAATGTGCCCATTCAACTCGTGCCGCCCGAAAAATTAAATGGTTTAACAAAGGCCAATCACCAGGGCGTAGTAGCTTTTGCTGGTCTTGTGCAATATTTAGATTTACAACAAGTCATTGATCATGTTGTAGAAAAAGGGGAAGCTCCACTTTTTGTAATGTTAGATGGTATTACCGATGTGCGAAATATTGGTGCTATTGCAAGAAGTGCACTCTGTTGTGGTGCACAGGCGCTCATTATTCCAGACAAAGGGGTAGGTGCGCTTAACGCCGAAGCGGTTAAAAGTAGTGCAGGTGCACTCGAGCATATTCATGTATGCCGTGTAAATAGTTTAATTAAGGCTGTTGATACGCTTCACTTAAATGGCATTCAGGTATTTACTTCCGAAATGCGCGCCGATAAAAAAATATATGAACTGTCATTAACGGATCCTTGTTGTGTAATTATGGGTGACGAGGGCAAAGGTGTTCAGCCTTATTTGGCAAAAGCAGCAGATGCATTTTTTACCATTCCAATGGCAGGCACTTTTGATTCATTTAATGTGGGTGTTGCCACGGGTATTGTTTTATATGAAGCCATGAAACAGCGTTTATTACAAGCTTAACATTTACTGCATGAAGTTTCATTGTGAATTTGATATACCAGCGCTTCAAAGTCCTATAGGGCATCGGAGTCATACGCTCATGATTGGTTCTTGCTTCACAGAAAATATGGGCGAAAAATTAGCGAAGCATTTGTTTCATGTATTAGAAAACCCCAATGGTGTTTTATTTAATCCAGTTTCTGTTGCAGAAGCGCTTACTCAATATATAGACGCGCCAACATTTACTAGTAGCGATTTATTTTATTTTAATGAAGCATGGCATTCTTGGAAACACCATAGCCGTTTTTCAGGAACAACACCAGAGGAGGCGCTCAGTAAAATAAATCATGCTAACGGGGCTGCACACTCGTTTTTAAAAAAAGCATCACATTTATTTATTACACTCGGTTCTGCGTGGGTGTATCAGTTAACAGATCAGGCTGCTGGTTATGCCCCAAATTTTGTAGCAGCCAATAACCATAAAGCACCAGCGAGTTGGTTCACAAAAAAATTGCTAACACCAGCAGATATTGAAGCACTTTACCTACCACTTATTTCGCGCTTGCGACATTTGAATCCGGATGTACAAATTATTTATACCATTAGTCCGGTGCGTCATGTGCGAGAAGGCATGGTTGAAAACAATCGGAGTAAAGCTGCACTAATTCAGGCGGTGCATAGCCTTGTAGATAGTGATGCCAATAGTTATTATTTTCCAGCCTACGAAATTGTAATTGACGATTTACGGGATTACCGTTTTTACAGCGAAGACATGGTGCATCCCAATTACCATGCGACCGAATATGTTTGGGAAAAATTTTTGCAGGCCTGTACAACACCAGAAACTAAAAATATCATCAAAGAAATTGCTTCTATTAATTTAGCGGCTGCACACAAACCTTTTTACGTGCACTCAAACCAGCACCAACAGTTTGTTCATAAAACAATTGAAAAAATTGAAACTTTGAGTGCGCAGTATCCTTATTTAGATTGTAGTAAACAACTTGATTTGTTAAAGGTGCAACTGCTCCCTTCATGAATTTAGTGAATACGGTCACCTCTAATTTCCATCGATCCCATCACTTCTTTTTCGTAGGCCAACCATTCACTCCAACGACCCAAGGTTTTTTCTTTACCAAAGTATAAGGTTGCTAGGTCAATAAATAAAGTGTAGTGGCCCGCTTCGCTTTCCATAAAACGTCTATAAAACTTTTTTAAATAATCATCGGAGAGGCCTTCGCTTAAACGCTTAAATCTTTCGCAACTTCTAGCTTCTACCAGTGCCATCATGAGTAATTGGTCTAGTAAGCGAGTAGGTTCGTCGCCTCCTTTTTTTTGAAAGGCAATGAGTGCATTTACGTATAAATCTTTTCGCTGTTTACCAAGTTGTAAACCACGTTTGTGTAGCTCTTGCAACACCAGTCTAAAATGGCCCCATTCTTCGGTTACTATTGGTGCTAATTCTTTTACAAGTTCTACGCGGTCTGAATAGCGCTGAATATAGGAAATGCAGGTAAGTGCTGCTTTTTGCTCGCAATAGGCGTGGTCGGTTAAAATGGCTTCAATGCTAATGGCTGCAAGGTCTACCCAGCGTGGATCGGTGGGTAGTTGAAGGCCTAATATATTTTTAGTATCGGTAGACAATTCCATATGCAAATATCCGCCATCGGCTCCAATTATAAAAACCTTTGTTACGACACATAAAAATCTTAATTTCAGTGCTCAAACAATTGTTATGCGTATTGTTCCTCTTATTATTTCTGCGGCCCTCACTACAGGTCTTGTTGCAGTGCTTAACACGCCACTTTCTGTAGGTAAAACCAAAACACCAAGGCTTGGTTATTTTTTATCGCCGCAACAAGGATTTTGGCAAAATGCCGAACCTGAAAACAAATCTTTTGATGCCAATATTGTGGTAGATGGTTTGCAGGATAAAGTAGAAGTGCTCATGGATGAAAGACTCGTGCCACACATTTATGCAAACAATGACAATGACGCCTATTATACACAAGGTTTTTTGCATGCCAAGTTTAGGCTCTGGCAAATGGAGTTTCAAACCTATGTGGCAGCAGGTAGGTTAAGTGAAATTGTAGGGCCTGACCGTATTGCTACCGATCGTTTTTTTAGAAGACTAGGTATGTTAGAAGGAGCAGAAGCCACCATGAAAAAAATGGCCAATAATCCAGCACTACAAGCAGCTGTTACTTCTTATGCAAATGGTGTGAATGCGTATATCAAATCGTTGCAGCCATCTCAAATTCCATTTGAATATAAACTACTCGATTATAAACCTGAAGCTTGGACACCCATTAAAACCTATTTGTTTTTAATGTTCATGTCTTACGATTTAACGGGCCGTGGTACTACCACCGATTTACAAATGACCAATTCAAAAAACTATTTTGGATACGAAGATTTTAATAAACTATATACCAATGTGCAGGATTCTTTAGATCCAATCATTCCTAAAGGAACGGTGTATGAAAAAGCATCTGTTGCTGCTTTAGCGCCAGCTACACTTGACTCATTGTATTTTGCAAAAACAAGTTCTGTGGCACCAAATGCACCAGAAGCGCCCAATAAAAACAATGGCTCTAATAACTGGGCCATTGCTGGCACTAAAACCAAAAGTGGTAAGCCTATTTTAGCAAGTGATCCGCACCTTGGTTTAAACCTTCCGTCACTTTGGTATGAAGTTCAAATTACCACACCCACCCACAGTACCTATGGGGCTAGTTTTCCAGGATCTCCAGCTGTCATTATTGGTTTCAATGATAGTATTGCTTGGGGTGTTACCAATGCTGGTAGAGATGTGCTAGACTATTATGACATGAAGTTCAAAGACTCAACCATGGAAGAGTATTGGTTTAATGGGGCATGGCAAAAATCGGTCATTAAAGAAGAGCGTATCAAAATAAAAGGGCAGCCTGATTCTATTGACAGGGTTGCTATTACGGCACTAGGTCCTGTCATGTATGATAAAAGTTATAACGCTAATGGTTCTGATGGAAAATATCTTGCCGTAAGATGGACGGCTCAAGATGGTAGCAGTGGACTTCAAACATTTTATGAATTAAACAGGGCTAAAAATTTTGATGATTACATGAATGCTATTAATCATTGGACTTGTCCTGGACAAAACTTTGCATTTGCAAGCGTAAGTGGTGATATTGCTATAAAACAACAAGGTGCTTTTGTTGCTAGGTGGAATAGGCAAGGTGATTTTATCATGCCCGGCCAGGACAGTAGTTATTTATGGCAAGGCATGATTCCCGCTTCCGAAAATCCGATGATGAAAAATCCGGAGCGTGGTTTTGTGAGTAGTGCCAATCAGATGTCTACCGATAGTACCTATCCTTATTATTTAGGCGCAGCGAATGCATTTCCTTTATACCGTGGAATTATCATCAATAAAAAGTTGAATGCCATGTTTGGGGTTACGCCTCTCGATGTGCAGGCACTTCAAACCAATAATGATAATATTTTTGCAGCAATGGCAAGGCCTGCGATCTTTAAATTTTTAAATGAGTCTAGTTTAAATGCAGCAGAAAAAAAATATGTTGATTATTTGCGTAACTGGAATTTACGCAATGATGTCAATGAAAAAGGAGCTTCTGTATTTAGAGCTATTTGGGATAGTTTAGAAGTTGCTGTTTGGGCCGATGAATTTAAAAATGCAAAACTTCCATTACAGTGGCCCGACGAGTCTGCGCTGCTAGAGCAAATGTTAAAAGATTCTGTGGTTTTATTTGAAGATAATATTACTACACCAAATGTGAAAGAAACCATGGTTGATGCTGTTACCATGGCAATTAAAAAAGCAACTCCAGCGTTAGCGCAAATGGAAAAAGAAGGAACGCTTGCTTGGGGCGCCTACAAAGACACACGCGTAAATCACTTATTAAAAATACCATCACTTAGTAGACTACATTTACCAATAGGCGGTGGCGTTCACATTATTAATGCAACCACCGGTAACCATGGTCCAAGTTGGCGTATGGTAGTGCACCTAGTAGATGGTATAGAAGCCTATGGTGTGTATCCGGGTGGTCAAAATGGAAATCCAGGAAGTAAATACTACGACAGCTTTATTGATAGTTGGGCTGCGGGTAAGTACTACCGTCTTTTATTTTTATCCAAAGAAGCCGCTCAAAAAAATAGTCAAATGAAATGGCGTTTAACATTTACAAATTCTTAATTTAATTTTTATGAAATTTATAGTTGCAATTTTTTT
>JBEGUD010000212.1:0-3078 GCA_041179065.1 Bacteroidota bacterium
AACGGACTTATTTTATACTTAAATGCAAGTTCGTATTCTGGCACTGGAAATACATGGAATGATGCAAGTACGCAAAATAATACAGCAACATTGGTGGGAAGTCCTACCTATACTTCAAGCCCGGCTAGCTTTACTTTTGGTCCTAATGTAATTGCCACAACTACAAAAAGTAATGTAGCATTAACCACAGCAACTTTTATTGCCTGGGTAAATCCTTCACAAACACAAGGGGGCTATACTGGAGTTATTTTTAGTAGAAATGGACATGGTGGAAGTACCGTATCTGCAACAGGTTTGGATTTGTATACAAGCAATTCGGTAGGATATCATTGGGCTGATCATGTATCAACATATAATTGGAATTCCAATTTATTTGTACCAAATAATGTTTGGTCTATGATCGCTATAACGGTCAGCGCTAATTCGGCAACTGCCTTTTTATGTAATACAAATGGAATTACAACGGCTACTAATACTTTTTCACATACTGCTTTGTCTGGTCTTAATTTTTTTATTGCTTGCGATCCAGGTGATAAATCATCAAGAGCGTTTAACGGGAAAATAGCAACTGCAATGGTTTACAATGCTGCATTGTCGCAAGCAGATATTGCATCCGTTTTTAACGCACAAAAAGCGGCATTTGGTTTATAAACTGAAACGATGAAAAAACTATTCACGATATTATTTCTGTTTGCTGCATTTATTTCAAGTGCGCAGCGATCTATGTTTGTTGGGCAAAATAATTATGTGGTGCCCGAGATTCCTGCAACATTAATTACTACAGATTTATTGTTGCACCTAGATGCAAACAACACAGCTAGCTATCCAGGAAGTGGTAACGGAAATACATTTTATGACTTGAGTGCTAATTTGAACCACGGCACTTTATCTACAAGTGCGATTGCCAACACTGCTTCAACACCTAAAAAATTCACTTTTAATGGTAGCTTAGGAACTATTGTAAGTTTTGATCCAGCTAAATTTAATGTAACCTATACTGGAAAAACTGTGATGTTTGCTGCCAAAATGGATGCAAATTTTGGGTCTAATTTATTTAGAGGACTATTTGGATCTTCAAGTCCTCAGCGAAATTTTAATTTCTATGTTTATCAAAATGGATCAGGCTATCAGCTTCATTTTTCTTCCTACAACGCTGCAGGAAACGTTGGAGGGGGTTGGTTAAGTGATGTTTTACAACTTGCCACAGATCAATGGTATGTGTTTGCATTTACACAAGATGCAACATTCGTTAGATTTTTCTTAAATGGGCAATTAGTTGGTACAACAACTGGTACTACAATTATGCAATATCAATCAACGCCAGATGAACGGTTAGGAGCTACGGATAACTATTGGAAAGGGGATATAAGTATGGCCTTAATTTATAAAAGAGGGTTATCCAACGCTGAAATCTTACAAAATTTTAATGCAATCAAATCTCGTTTCGGGCTATAATTCCTATGAAAAAACTATTCACGATATTATTCCTTTTTACTGCATTTATTTCTAGTGCGCAACGCACTATGTTTGCAAGCAAAAATAATTATGTAGCACCTGTAGGCCCTCCAGTATTAGTAACAGCTGGACTAGTTTTAAATTTAGATGCAGGGAATACGTCTAGCTATTCTGGTACCGGTACTACTTGGACAGATTTATCAGGGAGGGGGAATCATGGGACACTTGTAAATAGTGTTACTTATAGTTCAAGTAATCAAGGGTCTTTAGTGTTCGATGCAAATGGCACAGATAACGGATCTAAAAATCCTTATGTTCAATTGCCGATGTCTACAGATTTTGATTTTGGAACAGAGGATTTTACGGTAGAAATGTGGGTGTATACAAGTTCTGGAAGTCCACACCCAAATTTAATGACCATTAATGCCAATACCAATGGTAATTCTTATGTTGCTATTCGTATGGAATATTGGAACGGAAATTTAGGTATCCTTCATTCCTATGATGGAAATAGTCATGCCAGCGTGAGCGGTAGTTCAAGTTTTCCCTTTACGCTTAATGTTTGGAGTCATATAGTGATGTCACGAATATCGGGTGCAGCTTCGGTTTATGTTAATGGCGTTTTAAAAGCAAGTTATTCTTTGCCTGGTTCGCTTTTAGCTCAGCAAAATACACGTATTGGTGGCTTCTATCCCTACAATGGATATTACAGTCATGCAGGAAATATTGCTGTAACACGCTTTTATAAAGGAAGAGGCCTAACATCTTCTGAAGCGTTAACTCATTTTGATCTTACAAAATCTCGTTTTGGTTTATAGTTTTTTATCCCCCAATAAACATATATGCCAACAAACCTAACCCAATTTAATAGACTTTCCCCAAGGGAAAAGGAGGTGGCTTCGCTTATTTTAGATGGAGCCACAACAAATATTATTGCGCAAAAGCTAGACCTTAAGCCCAGTACTGTTTCTACATTCAAAAAAAAGATTTTTGTAAAATTTCAGGTAGAATCGGACGTAGACCTATTTAAAATTTTAAAGGGCTTATAGGAGCGGATTCAACCAAACTGCAAATTTGTTGTTGTAACCAGTTGTGGACCTCATAACAATCGATAGAATCATAGAAATGGCCTGGGAAGACCGTACCCCTTTTGAGGCCATTCATTTTCAATTTGGCGTGTCGGAGGCCCAGGTTATTGAACTCATGCGCCGTAATCTTAAGCGGAGTAGTTTTAATTTATGGCGAAAGCGCGTTAATAGTGGGGTGAGTCAAAAGCACCTCGTAAAAAGGAGCGCGGCTATTAGTAGGTTTAAATGCACCAGACAGCGGGCCATTACCCATAATAAAATTAGTAAGCGCTAGTTTCTTTTTTTCTTGCAGCCTTCACTGCAATATAGTACTTCATCCCAGCAGCGTTCCCATTTTTTACGCCACGTAAATGGTCTTTTGCAGGCTACGCAAATTTTTGTGGGGAGATCGGCTTTTTTAGGTTTTTTCATTTTACTCTGTTTTTTCAAGTAGTAAAGCTGCGTCAATCTTTAAAACTTTATGAACCCCTTTTAAAAAAGGAATATCAGCTTTTCGTTTCCCGTTAAGTATTTCAGAAACCTTTGATTTTGCCAA
>JBEGUD010000213.1:0-3894 GCA_041179065.1 Bacteroidota bacterium
TGTGCAAAACGAAGGTAAAATAATATTCTATTTTATACTAATAATTGTTAGTATTGCAGCGGAATAAACACCCTGCTATGCCAATATACCATACTTTAGGACAAATTCCTGCTAAACGTCACACCGTTTTTAGAAAACCTGATGGTGCACTCTATGCCGAAGAACTTGTTTCTACCGAAGGTTTTTCTAGTATGTATTCACTCGTGTACCATACGCATCCACCAACCATTGTAAAAGAATTGGGTACGCCGTATTCGGTAGAACCAAAAATTGCAAGAGAAAAACATTTACGACATACCAGTTTGCTTGGCTTTAATATCAAGCCACAAAAAGATTATTTAGAGAGTCGAAAAATCGTATTGGTAAATTCAGATTTACAAATTTCTTTGGCGGCTCCTACAGAGTCGATGACTACTTATTTTTATAAAAATAGTCAGGCCGATGAAGTGTTGTTTATCCATAAAGGTTCGGGCACTTTAAAAACCGGATTTGGTAAAATATATTTTAAGTACGGCGATTATATTGTTGTGCCTCGTGGTACGATTTATCAGATTGAATTTAATGATGCAGACAACCGTTTGTTTATCATTGAAAGTTTTAGTCCCATACATTTTCCAAAAAGATACCAAAATAAATATGGACAACTGATGGAGCATTCGCCATTTTGCGAGCGTGACATTGTAAGACCTACTGATCTTGAAACCTTTGATGAAACTGGCGATTTTAAAGTACTCATTAAAAAGCAGGGTTTAATTTATCCGTACACTTATGGTACCCATCCATTTGATTTTATTGGATGGGATGGATACCATTATCCATGGGCTTTTTCGATTCATAATTTTGAACCTATCACGGGTCGTGTGCACCAGCCACCACCGGTACATCAAACATTTGAAGCGCACAATTTTGTGATATGCTCATTTGTGCCGCGTAAATATGATTACCATCCAGACGCTATTCCTGCGCCATATAACCATAGTAATATAGATAGTGACGAAGTGCTCTATTATGTTGATGGTGATTTTATGAGCAGAAAATCTGTGGTGCAAGGTCAAATAACACTTCACCCTGGTGGCATACCACATGGTCCGCATCCGGGTACTGTCGAAAATTCGATTGGAAAAGAAAAAACAGAAGAACTGGCTGTAATGATTGATCCATTTAAGCCACTCATGTTAACAGAAGATGCCATTTCAATTGAGGATGAAAATTACCACAAGAGTTGGCAACATAATATTGAATAAGAATTAAAAATTTCAGATGAGCACAGATTTTTTACCCCTCATGGGAACAGATTATGTAGAGTTGTATGTAGGTAATGCAAAGCAAGCTGCACATTTTTACAAAACAGCTTTTGGATTTCAGAGCTATGCATATAGTGGTCCTGAAACAGGCGATAAAGAAAAAGTATCCTATGTACTCATTCAAAATAAAGTAAGACTCGTTTTAACAACGCCATTGCATCCAACAGGTACAATTGCGGAGCATGTAAACAAACATGGTGATGGGGTTAAAGCAGTTGCCTTAATGGTAAACGATGCGACCGATGCTTTTGAGCAAACCGTAAAGCGTGGTGCAAAGCCTTATATGGAGCCTACTACACGTGAAGACGCAGATGGAAAAATTGTAATGAGCGGTATTCATATTTATGGTGATACGGTTCATTTGTTTATTGAACGTAACAATTATAAAGGCACATTTATGCCAGGCTTTAAAGTATGGGAAAGCCACTACAATCCTTCCGATGTTGGGCTTCAATACATTGATCATTGCGTGGGAAATGTGGGTTGGAATCAAATGAATACCTGGGTTTCTTTTTACGAAGACGTAATGGGTTTTAAAAACATTTTAACCTTTGATGACAAGCAAATTTCTACCGAATACTCGGCACTCATGAGTAAAGTAATGAGTAATGGAAATGGTTTTGTGAAATTCCCTATTAACGAACCAGCTAAGGGTAAGAAAAAATCTCAAGTAGAAGAATATTTAGATTTTTATAAAGATGCTGGAGTGCAGCACATTGCCATTGCCACACAGGATATTATTACAACCGTGACTGCACTAAGTGAAAGAGGGGTTGAGTTTTTAAAAGTACCTGGTACTTATTACGATGAACTACTAGACCGTATTGGTCCTATCGATGAAGACCTTGCGCCTTTGAGAAAACTAGGCATACTCGTAGACCGTGACGATGAAGGATATCTACTACAAATTTTTACCAAGCCCGTAGAGGATAGACCAACTTTATTTTTTGAAATCATTCAGCGCAAAGGTGCTAAATCATTTGGTGCAGGAAATTTCAAAGCACTTTTTGAAGCACTCGAAAGAGAACAAGAATTAAGAGGAAACTTATAATTTACTGCCCTTTTTTATAATGCCATTTCTGGGATGTCTCCACTAATAAGGAGCTTTCCAGCAGTGGCATTTTTTATTTGCTCAATCGATACGCCAGGTGCTCTTTCGATTAGTACAAATCCGCCTTCTGGTGCAATATCAATAACAGCTAATTCTGTGACAATTCTTTTAACGCAGTTTTTTCCAGTGAGGGGTAAATCACATTTGGCAAGCAGTTTACTTTCGCCTGCTTTATTAACGTGTTGCATGGCAACAATAATATGTTTTGCAGAAGCAACAAGGTCCATCGCACCACCCATACCCTTTACCATTTTACCCGGAATTTTCCAGTTGGCAATATCTCCATTTTCAGAAACTTCCATTGCACCAAGTATGGTTAGGTCAATTTTTTTTGAATGAATCATACCAAAACTCATGGCAGAATCAAATGAACTAGCGCCTGGAAGCGCCGTTATGGTTTGCTTACCTGCATTGATGGTGTCCGGGTCAACAGCATATTCTTTTGGGAAAGGGCCAACGCCGAGTAAGCCATTTTCACTTTGAAAACACACATTGATGCCTTCGTGTAAATAGTTGGCCACAAGGGTAGGGATGCCAATGCCTAAATTAACGTAGGTGTTATTTTTTACTTCTTTTGCAATTCGTTTAGCAATGCCTTCTTTATCTAACATAAAAATTTATTTACTGGTGGTGCGTTTTTCAATTCTTTTCTCATAATTTTTTCCTTCAAAAATTCGGTGCACATAAATACCGGGTGTGTGAATTTGATCGGGATCAAGTATGCCAGGCTCCACTAATTCTTCTACTTCGGCAATGGTAATTTTGCCGGCCATGGCCATGAGTGGATTAAAATTGCGGGCCGTGCTTTTAAAAATTAAGTTACCATCTGTGTCACCTTTCCATGCTTTCACAATGGCAAAATCTGCATTAAAAGCTGTTTCTAATAAATATTCTTTGCCATGAAAAATTCTGGATTCTTTACCTATAGCTACTTCGGTACCAACACCAGCGGGTGTAAATATGGCTGGCATGCCATAGCCTGCAGCCATGCATCTAAATGCAAGTGTTCCTTGGGGTATTAGTTCCACTTCTAATTCGCCAGAGAGCAATTGTCTTTCAAACTCTTCGTTTTCGCCAACATAAGACGATATCATTTTTTTTACTCTTTTTTGTTGGAGCAGTAGTCCAATACCAAAATCATCCACACCCGCATTGTTTGAAATGCAGGTTAAATTGGTAGTGCCTTTTTCTAAAATGGCTTGGATACAATTTTCCGGAATACCACAAAGACCAAAGCCGCCTAACATGAGTGTGCTACCATCTGTGATATCTGCTACTGCCGCCGCGGCGTCTTTTACAAGTTTATAAATCATGGTAATAATTAAATTGAATTCACTATAAAAATACCCCTTTTATGAATACTAACGTCTATTAGTATTGTTAAGTTTGATTATTTGTATATTTAAAAAAAATACGGATGAAACATAAACATATTGAGGGATTAATTGCGGCACCATTTACACCATTTCATACAGATGG
>JBEGUD010000214.1:0-24647 GCA_041179065.1 Bacteroidota bacterium
GGATCTGTGATGCAGGTTGCTGTTAATAATGACCATAAAGCAAACTGGGGTATGAAGCCAACAGCCGATGTATATTTTAGTGCAAGCCCTGTATTTAATTTACTACCCAATGCAACAGCAACTGGTGAAGTAACACCGCTTGCCTGGTTTGCTTCAGATAAAACACTAAGAAGTGGTTGGGCTTTTGGACAATCATACTTACAACAAGCAGTTGCTGCATTTGAAGCAAAAGTGGGTAAAGGAAAACTAATGGTATATGGTCCAGAAATTACTTTTAGAGGACAAACACATAGCACCTATAAAATGCTATTTAACCAACTCTATCTAGAAAAATAAATCAGATTAAAAGCTATAACGCACACTTGTTATAATATTACTGCCAGCAGCTACAATCCCTGAAGAATAGGGTCTGTAGCGCTGGTTGGTTATATTTTCCCATCCTAGATTGCATTGAAACTTACCTAGGGTATAAGTCGCTTTTGTATTAATGGTGTACCATGATGGCGCATACGGATTACCATTTTCATCTTTTGCATAAATAAACGTTTTTGCTTTTTCACTTGGCGCCAAATTTGCACTGTTTATTTGACCATTAAATTGTGTGTTTACTTCAATTGTAAATTGTTTTTTTTGCCACTGAATAGCAGTACTACCAAATAAAGGAGGCGCATGTCTGAGAGGCACTTGCTCATTTTTAATATCATCTGTTTCATGGCCTTCAATCCAATTTAATTTTGATTGCCATTTAGTATGCTTATTGAAAAACAATTCCCATCCTGATTGTATACCCCAAACCTTTGCTTGAGCTACATTTTGAATGGCGTTAACCCGACTTTTTGAGCCATCATACATAATGGAGTCTTGTCCATTAAATGTAAAAGGTCTATTGGTTAAAGCATTACGTAGTGAAGTGGTGAAAATTGAAATATAGTAGTTTAGTTTTTCTGGATGATTGTACTGTAAACCTATTTCATAGTTCCATGCATATTCAGATCGCAAATTTGTATTTGGAACTACTACAGTTCCTGGTGCCGATTCAAAAACTTTTCCAATATCATCTATGTTAGGCATTCTAAATCCGGTAGAAATTAGTGCATTGAGTTGCAAACGATCACTAGTTTTATAGACGACGCCTATATTTCCTGTAACACTGCTATTTTGTACATTAGAATGGGTAAATGGAAATTTAAAAAAGGTAGTATCAAAGCTCGCTTTTGTTTGACCCGTATTGTAGCGTAATCCGCCCGAAAAATTGAATTGATCGTTTATGATTTTTTTATAACTTGAATATATAGCAAATGAATTCCAGGTTGCACCATCCGGATAGCGCGTAGCAACTTTTGTTTGGTTGCCGTTGGTGATATTTACATTTGTTGCTATTGAACCTACCGCATTCTCTACCCACTCTGCTCCATAAAAAATTTCTTCTTTAGGATTCAGTGATTTTGTAAAGTCTAGATTAACTGAAGTAGCATCTACGTTTTCGGTTTGTGTTCGTTGGTTGTTGTTGTTTCGTCTACGGTCTATTCTACTTTCTTGGTATTGCTGATAGGCAACAACAATTTTTGCTTCGTTGTAAAGGGCTGTATTTTTTTTATGTTGAATGTGTACATTTTGCATTGTCCAAAACTGTGGACCATAATTCCACTCTGCAAAACGTAAATTACCTGAAGCATACTCGATTAATCTGTCGTAGCGGGGTATATTTCCAGTTTTTGAATAATGATATCCGTACTGTATATCCCAGTGCTCACTTGGTTTATACCTTAATTTAGTGAGTATGTTATTTTGATGGTAGCCACTATTTTTTTGTAGGTATGGGTTGGTATTTTGTACCACTACATCTTGGTTATTGATACGCTCGATGTATTCTTTGCGCAAATAATTATTTTGACCGCCATTTTTACCCATTTGTAAATCACCAAAATTACTAGTTGTGAAACTCGTTAGAAAGGATAATTTTTTTCCAGCAATATTTACATTAGCATGACCTGTTTTTTCATTATTGGCAGATGCATACCTAACTAACGCATCACCTAATACAAGTGTTTTATTATTTGCTGCTAGTTTGGGTTCGAGTGTGTGAAAATCCATAACACCACCAATGGCATCACTACCATACATTAAAGAGCCAGGACCAAAAATGACTTCAGCGTCTTGAAGTGCTAACGGATCAAAGGAAATAATGTTTTGTAAGTTGCCGCTTCTGTAAATGGCATTGTTCATTCTAACTCCATCCACAACAATTAACACACGGTTGGTTGCAAACCCCCTAATCATAGGGCTACCGCCACCCATTTGACTTTTTTGTACAAATACTTCTCCAGTTAAGCCAATGGCATCAGCCATGGTTTGTGGGTTTTGTAAACGCTGTTGTTTAAAATTATACTTAGTAATGCGGTTAGGTACTTCGTTTATTTTTCTTTCCCAACGGTTGTAATAAACGCTAACAGGAGTTAAATTATTTTGTTTACTTGTTGTGTCTTCACTGGTTTGTCCAAATAAAAATGCGGCAGGAAAAAAAAATAAAACGCTCGCTGCAATGATTTTCTTTCTACGCTTCAATTACTTATTTTTTAAGCCTACTTGCTTTTGTTTTTTAATTTTTCATATTCTTTTTCAATTAAAGAATCGTTGTCTCGATAGTATGCATCGATGTATTCAAAAACAAAAGCGATACTAAGCCCCAAAGTAGGCCATTTAGGCCATGCATAAATCATATTTTTACCAAACGTAAAATCATTATTACTTAGCCAAATAATCCATAAGAAAACGATAATTGTTAAATACACTAGACCATTACGTTTTGTGTTGGCTCTTTTTTTAGCTAGTTTCCATAGTTGCTCATCTCTTTGTTCCATACCAATTGGTTTTATACAAAAATAGGGTTTACGCGTGTTATTGCGTAAACCCTATTATAAAATATTGGTGAGCTATAATTACTTTGGTAATACAACAGCATCCACAACGTGGATTAAACCGTTTGAACCAGTTAAATCTGTAGCAACTACAGTTGATGTAGCACCTTTTTCGTCTGTTAAAATTACTTTACCTTCTTTAATAGAAGCAACTAGGTTGCCACCACTTACAGTTTTTAATGTTACAGATCCGCCACCATCTTTGATAGCTTTTACAACAGCACCTGCATTAAAACTACCAGCTACAACGTGGTATGTTAAAATTTTAGCTAAGGTTGCTTTGTTTTCTGGCTTTAATAAAAATTCTACAGTACCTGCAGGTAATTTTGCAAATGCTGCATTTGTTGGTGCAAAAACGGTGAAAGGTCCTGCACTTTGAAGTGTAGCAACTAAGTCTGCAGCTTTAACAGCAGCAACTAAAGTTGAATGATCTTTAGATCCAACAGCGATGTCTACAATTGTAGATTGCGCCTTAACAGTGATAGTGCTAGCAGCTATTACTACTAGAGCCAGCATTAAATTCTTGATTTTCATGTATTTGTTTTTTTCTATAACGCTTGTTTGAACTTATTGTTCGGTTACTTAAACGATTTAACATTTAAATCACTTTACCCTTTAAATAGGTTACATTACAGAAGAAACTTACATTTTATGTTTAAAAAATTTACAAGCGGCGACATTCTATTATTAGTTGCTGCACTTCTTTCCCTTGTTTTTTCAGAAATTATGTGGTTTACAGGTAATAAAGAACAAGCTCTATTTGTTGGACTTTGGGTTCCATCCATTTTATGTTTTGGTATATTCCTTAAACTAACTAACAAAGAATGATATGACAGACATACTTCCATACTTTGCTGGATTAATTACCCTTCTCTTTGGAGCGGGATGTTTTTTAATGCTCGCAAAGTATAAAAATATAAAGTAGAACCATGAATACTTTACTTAGCAAATTACTAGGTATTTATGATACACTAAGTACTTCAAAAAAATTACATTTTTTTGAAGTTGCTATTTTAAAGGTTTCTATTATTTCATTTGTTGCACACATCGCTTTTATTTTTTTTGAAAACACTTTTAATTTTATTGGACCTAATAGTCATAGTTACTTAAAGGCAATTTATACTCCGTTTAGTTTTATTCTTTATTACGAGGTTTTTTTGCTCGTCATTATCATTCCTAAATCTATCTCTGAATTTATTGGTAAGCAGTTCGAAATCATTGCCCTCATTACACTTCGTAGCTTTTTCCACGATATAGCAGATATTGATTTTACTGATATTGCCACTATTAATAATCCAAACTTTATTAATATACTTTATGATTTAGGCGCATCAATAATTATGCTTTTTTCTACGTTGGTTTATAATAAAATGTATAAGAAGCATGGTGTAAGTGACGCTCATGTAGATTTAGAACAGTTTATTAAAATCAAAAAAGTTTTGTCTGTAATCATGTGCGGCGTGCTTATAGGGTTAAGTTTTATAAGTTTATTTTCTTGGCTCAACGATGTAAAGTTGGCTTTTCAAAGCAAAACATCTTTTCCAAATCCTAACACAGTTTTTTATACCGACTTTTTTACAATTATGATTTTTGTTGATGTGCTCTTACTCATTATTTCATTTATCTATCAATTTTCATTTAACCTCATTTTTAGGAATGCCAGCTTTATCATTACCACCATACTAATTCGTATGTCACTTAGTATGCCAAAGCCTATGAACTACTTAATTATCATTATAGGTTTGACATTTTCGATAGTAACCTATTTTATCTACTCAAAAATGACTGTCGAAAAACTTAAGAGCTAATAGCTTTTTAACTCCTTTTTTACAACAGAACTTTGCATTTTTAGCCAAATCAACTAATTTCACGCGTACAAACAAACATTAGTTAATGGCTAAGATTTTGGTTATTGGTGCAGGGGGACAGTTAGGGACGGAGCTCACAAAAGTACTCGCAAATACCTATGGAAATGAAGCAGTTATAGCTACTGATTTTCAGGAATCTGTAAAAGATAAGTTCGATTACTGTGCTTTTCAAACCTTAAACGTGATGGATAGGGCGGCGCTTGCTGCCATTGTAGAAAAAGAGGGCATTACGCAGGTGTATCATTTAGCTGCTATTTTATCGGCACTTGGCGAAAAAAATCCGGTACATGCTTGGGACTTAAATATGGGTGGCCTACTTAATGTTTTAGAAGTAGCGCGTGAGTTTGCTATTGATAAAGTTTTTTGGCCTAGTTCTATCGCCGTTTTTGGCCCCAACTCTCCTAAAAACGGGACACCTCAACAAGCATTTAAAGATCCTAACACGGTGTATGGTATTTCTAAATTAGCGGGTGAGCACTGGTGCGAATATTATTTTAATAAATACGGCGTAGATGTAAGAAGTATCAGGTATCCTGGTTTAATTGGATATAAGTCTTTACCGGGCGGAGGAACCACAGATTATGCTGTAGATATTTACCATAAAGCCCTTAACGACGAAAAGTTCACTTGCTTTTTAAGTGCCGATACGTATTTGCCAATGATGTATATGGAAGATGCGATACAAGCAACCATTCAATTAATGAATGCCCCCAAAGAAAATATTAAGATTCGTACGAGTTATAATTTATCGGGCATAAGTTTTTCGCCACAGGAAATTTATAAAAGTTTATTGCCTTATTTCCCGAAATTTACAATCGAATACGTATCCGATTTTAGACAAGAAATTGCAGACAGTTGGCCCAACAGTATCGATGATAGTGCCGCGCAACATGACTGGAATTGGAAACCCGCATTTGATTTAAACGCAATGACAGCAGCTATTGTAGACAACTTACCTAGCTATTTTAATTACAACAAGCACAAATAATTTTATGTACGATCAATTCAAACCTTTTTTAGTTAACGAAATAGCATCTATAAAAGAAGCTGGCTTATTCAAGAAAGAAAGAATCATTACATCGGCGCAAGCGGCTCAAATTACGATTCAGGGAGGGCAAGAGGTTTTAAATTTTTGTGCCAATAACTATTTAGGATTATCGTCTCATCCAAAAGTAATTGAAGCTGCAAAAGCAGCTATTGATTCGCATGGATTTGGTTTATCATCTGTACGTTTTATTTGTGGTACACAGGATATACATAAAACATTAGAACAAAAGATTTCTGAATTTTTAGGCACAGAAGATACCATTTTATATGCTGCAGCATTTGATGCGAACGGTGGTGTATTTGAACCTTTGTTTGGTGAAAAAGATGCGATCATTTCAGATGCACTCAATCATGCTTCCATTATAGATGGCGTTAGGCTTACAAAGTCTATGCGCTATAGGTATGAACACAACTCCATGGAGGATTTAGAAGCCAAATTAAAGGAAGCAGTAGCTGCCGGTGCTGTTCAAAAAATAATTGTAACCGATGGTGCGTTTTCTATGGATGGCACCATTGCCCAACTAGATAAAATTGTTGAATTAGCCGAAAAGTATGAGGCCTTGGTCATGACAGACGAATGCCATTCTACCGGATTTTTAGGCAAAACAGGAAGAGGGGTGCATGAGTTAAAAGGAGTGATGGGAAAAGTAGATATTATTACCGGTACACTGGGTAAAGCATTAGGTGGTGCGTCGGGAGGTTTTACATCAGGTAAAAAAGAAATTATTGAAATATTAAGACAACGTTCAAGACCTTATTTGTTTTCAAACACGCTAGCGCCTTCAATTACAGGGGCGTCTATTGCGGTATTTGATTTGTTGTCCCAAACCACAGAGCTACGAGATACCCTAGAAGCCAATACACAATATTTTAGAGCAAAAATTACGGCTGCAGGTTTTGATATTAAACCAGGTACACATCCTATTGTGCCAATTATGTTGTACGATGCAGTAGTGTCTCAAAAAATGGCCGAAAAATTATTGGAAAAAGGTATTTACGTCATTGGTTTTTATTACCCTGTTGTTGCAAAAGGTCAGGCCAGAATTAGGGTTCAAATTTCTGCGGCACATACGACCGCTCAGTTAGATCAGGCCATTGAAGCCTTTACAGCCGTGGGTAAAGAATTGGGTGTTATTAAGTAGGTTCAAATCATCCATTAAAAACTCACTTGTTTGAGGTTTTTTTGCCGTTTATATATATTAACATAGGCCATAATTGGTTTATATTATTTTGCATTCAATAAGCCTTTTAAATCAACTACTATATTTTAAATTTTTAAACTCAACATTATGAAAAAAGTGTTTCTTGTAATGGCTGTCATTGTATCAGCTGTTTTTACCGTAAGTGCACAATCTGCAGATGATATCATTGCAAAGTATATTACTGCTATTGGTGGTGCCGAAAAATGGTCTAAAGTTCAGTCCATCAAAATTGAAGGACAAATTGAAATGCAAGGGATTGCGATTCCATTTGTGATGCAAGGCCTTCAAATGAAAGGTACCCGTGTAGATGCAGAGTTTCAGGGTAATAAAATCATTGATATTACAACCCCTTCTAAAGGCTGGTCTCAAAATCCATTTGGCGGGAAGGCTACTTTAAGCCCTATTACAGATGATGAATTAAAACAAAAATTGGATGATTTAGATATTCAAGATGCGTTTATCGATTATAAATCAAAAGGTTCTGTTGTTGAATTTTTAGGAAAAGATGAAGAAGATGGTAATGAGTATCATAAAATTAAGATGACTACTAAAAACGGCAATGACAAAACTTATTTCTTTGATATTCAAACCAATTTAATTTATAAAATAGAGTCTGTTGTAAAGCAACAAGGACAAGAAGTAAAGTCTGCTGTTAAATATTTGGATTATCAAACACTTGATTTTGGTATTAAAATGGCTTTAAAGCAAGATCAGGGTCAAATGATGATGGTCAATAAAAAAATCATTGTCAACCCTACTATTGATGCAGCTATTTTTAATGGCGGTAACTAATTTATTATTTAATTGACCTCACACTTTTTTTATGCATAAGAAAATATTTTTTTCTGGAATCTTTTTGTTGTTTGCTCTTTTAACAAGTGCACAAACCACTATTAATTCCTCTTATTTTCAGGTAATGGCTGCAAGGTCTTTAGGCCCTTCTACCATGAGTGGAAGAATAACGTCTATAGATGGCATTACCGCCGATGGTCAATTAAACTTATATGTTGGAACTGCAGGTGGTGGCATCTGGAAAAGTCAAAATGGTGGACTTAGCTTTAAGCCTTTGTTTGATAAATATTGTCAATCTATTGGGGCACTAGCTATTGAGCCAGGTAATGCAAAAGTTGTTTATGCAGGTACCGGTGAAAGCAATATGAGAAATTCTGTTTCATATGGTGATGGACTTTACAAGACAACCGATGGTGGAAACAACTGGCAAAAAATTGGTCTAGAAGGAACAGAGCGCATCAGCAAAATTATAGTTGATCCTACCGATAAAAAAACAGTGTATGTTTCGGCACCTGGTCCACTCTGGAATAATTCTGCAAATAGAGGATTGTATAAAACCACAGATGGTGGTAAATCATGGGCAAAAATATTATACGTAAACGACGAAACAGGTTGTGCAGATATTGCCATGCATCCAACAAAGCCAAATGTTATCTATGCATCTATGTGGCAGTTTAGAAGAAAAGCCTATGCATTTAGCTCTGGTGGTCCGGGTAGTGGTTTGTTTAAATCTTTGGATGGAGGAAAAACTTGGAATAAACTTTCGAAAGGATTACCTGCTGGTGAATTTGGTAGAATTGTAATTACCATTAACCCATCTAAACCTTCAGAGCTAATGGCTATTGTTGAGGCTAAAGAATCAGGAATTTTTGTTTCTGAAGATGAGGGGGAAACTTGGAAAAAGTTACCTACCAACGAAAACTTAACAGCGCGTCCGTTTTATTTTAGCACGCTTGTGTACGATCCAAAAGATCCAAAAAGAGTGTACCGTCCAGCCTACGACTTTCAATTTTCAACGGATGGTGGAAACTCATGGAGTGGCGCGTTTACGGGAGGTGTTCCTCCGCACGCAGATCATCATGCATTATGGATCAATCCATCCAATCCAGACATGATGTTTTTAGGTACAGACGGCGGTATTTATATGAGTACGAACCGTGGTACTGCTTGGAGCTTTTTAAATAACCTTCCGGTTGGACAATTTTATCATGTATCTACAGACAATCAAACGCCTTACAATGTTTATGGCGGATTGCAAGACAATAATAGTTGGATGGCTCCTAGCTCGGCACCAGGTGGTGTTACTGCCGTTGATTGGAGATGGATTAATGGTGGCGATGGATTTTGGGTACAACCAAGTTTATTAAATTCAAAAGTTATTTTTTCTGAATCACAAGGCGGTGAAATTTCTAAAATAGATTTAACTACGGGACTTTCTTACGGCGTTCGTCCTAAAAAATTAGATGGTGATGACGAGCATCGTTGGAATTGGAACACGCCGATTGTAATGGGTGCTTCAAAGAAAAAGAATGCTGCTGGAAAGCCGGTTTATAATTTGTATACGGCTGCTCAATATTTATTTAAGTCTACAGATGATGGTAAAAACTGGGAAAGAATTTCTCCAGATTTAACAACCAACGACCCTAATAAAATTAATCAGGCCGAAAAAAATACGGGAAGTATTACGGGTGATAATACAAGTGCCGAAAATCATTGTACTATTTTTACCCTTGTACAAGATCCTAAAAATGAAAATATTATTTGGGTGGGAACCGATGATGGTAACTTGCAATTAACCACCGATGGCGGTAAAACATGGCAAAACAAAGCCCCTGCTATTTGGAAAACAGGCGTTCCAGAAAAAACTTGGATTAGTAGCATTGAAATTTCTTCTTTGGATTCAAAAAGAATTTATGTGACGCTTGATAACCATATGTATGGCGATATGAATACCTATGTGGTGATGAGCGCAGATGGTGGTGTGACATGGAAGAAATTTAGTTCATCAGAATTTACAGGATTTGCACATATCATAAGAGAAGATATTGTAAATGAAAAGCTGTTATTTTTAGGAACAGAAATGGGTTTATTTATTTCTTTGGATGGCGGTAATAACTGGATGCGTAGTAAATATCAAAATATGCCTTGGTATAATTTAGTACGCGATATCAAAATTCAACCACAAACCAATGATCTAGTAATTGGATCGCACGGAAGAGGCATTTATATCATTGATAATATTGAGCCACTGCGCGAACTTGTAAAATCGGATGTTAACCAACCGGTTAAATTTTATCCTGTTCAAAATTTCAAATACGCTTACACACCACAATTTCCATTGCCTGCCGATAATTTAACAGGATGGAACGGGGGTAGCAATGCGGTAGCGCCTACTTTTTATTATTACTTGAAAGAGCGTAGTAATACCGGTGTGAAAATTGAAATTTATGATGCGTCTAATAAAAAAATCAAGGATATCAATGGATCCAGTTCAAAAGGATTAAACCGTGTTTATTGGGATTTAACCATTAATGCACCAAAGGTTGCTCAAGGTGGCTATATTGCTCAGTCAACAGTTTTATTTTCTTCGGTGATTGGACCAAAGGTTGATATTGGAACGTATAAGGTAGTGCTTAAAACAGATGGCAAAGAGTATGTTCAAAATATTTTGATCGAAGCCAATCCTGCAAAAGGATTAAGTGCTCAAACGGTTGGTTTATTGCACAAGCAAAGTATGCGTTTATATCATTTACATGAGCGTTTACATACACTTATAGACTCTTTAGATAAAACGGCAAAGACAATTTCATTAGGAGACACTACTACGGCTTCTGCTAAAGAAAAGTTGCGTAAGTTGGATTCTTTCAAAAGAGAGATTGTTGAACTCAATCGAAAATCAATTTTCTTTGATGAGTTTAAATACCGTAGACGCGTAAGTGATTTATATGTGAGTGTTGCTAATGGACTTGAGCCACTGTCACCTATTCAAGAAAAGGGAATCGCTGTTTTAGAAGATCAGTTTTTAGTTTTCCAAAAACGCTTTTTTGACTTGATTAAATAGTGATCTAGGCGGCACCTATTAACTTTTAGCAGTGGTTTGTAAGCTGTTAAGGGCTTTTATTATCCTATTATTAAACATTAGAATATTTATCAATACAAGTTGTTTAAATTTACCATCTAATTTTTATAGATGATAATTTTGATTTTCTTACTGCTTCATTGGTATTTATCACTTTTTGGTCAAACATTTTATTTGCACCGTTATTCGGCGCATAAAATGTTTACCATGTCTAAGTTTTGGGAAAAGTTCTGGTATATATATACTTGGATAACACAAGGAACCTCTTATTTAAATGCACGTGCTTACGCGATACTACACCGAATGCATCATGCATATAGTGATACTGAATTAGATCCGCACACGCCGCATTTTTTTAAGGAAGCGTTTACCATGATGATGCACACAAGAAAAATATATAATGGCGTGCATACGGGTACCATTCAGGTAGAGCCTAAGTTTGATAAAAACTTTCCAGTGTATCCCGTAATTGATAAAATCGCAGACCATAATATTACTAGATTATTTTTTGCAGGACTGTACATTACATTTTATGCCTTTTTTGCAACGGAGTGGTGGATGTTTTTGTTACTCCCTATTCATTTTTTAATTGGTCCTATACAAGGTGCCATTGTAAATTGGGCAGGACATAAATATGGTTACAGAAATTTCCCAGACGAAAAAGACCAGTCTAGAAATACATTAATCATCGACTTTTTAATGCTAGGCGAACTATTCCAGAACAACCATCACCATGCGGGAGCCCGTCCTAATTTTGCTGCTAAATGGTGGGAATTTGACCCTGTTTATCCTGTAATCAAGTTATTTCACAAATTGGGTATGATACGCCTAATTGCTATCAAGTATTAATGATCACAGGTAAATCATATGGATAGCACAAGACAAGATATTGTGGTCGTATGGTTTAAGCGGGATATACGACTTATAGACCATGAGCCCATTATGTTGGCTCAGCGCCAAAACCTACC
Organism: Bacteroidota bacterium; assembly: GCA_041179065.1. Lineage (GTDB taxonomy): Bacteria > Bacteroidota > Bacteroidia > Chitinophagales > Chitinophagaceae > Sediminibacterium. Next base: position 11,875 of record JBEGUD010000214.1, read on the forward strand.
CATTCTTTTTGTGTATTGTTTTGAACCCTCCATCATGGGTTATGACGATAGTGATGACAGACACTGGCGTTTTGTGTATGAATCTTTACAGGATCTACAAACGAAACTCTTGCCCTACAATACCAAGGTTGCTATATTTTACGGGGAGGCCTTATTTGTTTTTACCGCCTTGACTCAACAATACAATATCAAAGCTGTTTATTCACATCAAGAAATTGGAAATAAATTAACCTATGATCGTGATATTTGTTTGCAAAAGTATTTTAGGGAGCAGCACATTCATTGGCACGAATCGCAACAAAACGGCGTAATTCGTAATCTAAAGTCCAGAAAAAACTGGGCTGCACTGTGGAATCAAAAAATGCAATCGGCACCTGCAGTGGTAAATTTAGAAAGCGCAACGTTTTTGACCTTAGATATAGGCTTTTACGATACCATTAAAGGACCTGAGCTTCCAAAGCAAATTACTACCCATCATCCTTCATTTCAGAGTGGTGGTGAAACTTTTGCTTGGAGGTATTTACATAGTTTTTTGCAGGAAAGACATCAAAATTATTCATTGCATATTTCAAAGCCACTACTGAGTAGAAAAGGATGCAGTAGAATTTCTCCCTATTTAAGTTATGGTAATATTAGTATGCGGATGGTGTTTCAGCAAACGATGCAAGTATATCCAACATCATATAGTAAAAGAGCGCTATCAAATTTTATGTCACGGCTGCATTGGCATTGTCATTTTATTCAAAAGTTTGAAGATGAGTGCCGCATAGAATTTGAAAATATAAATAGTGCTTATGATAGTATCGTAAAGCCTATAAACCAGGCTTATATTGAGGCATGGCAAACTGGAAAAACGGGTATACCCATTGTAGATGCATGCATGCGGTGTGTTGTTGAAACTGGCTATTTAAACTTTCGAATGCGTGCCATGGTGGTTTCTTTTTTTGTTTTTAATTTATGGCAGGATTGGCGGTCCTTACATTTTTTGGCCAAACAATTTTTGGATTATGAACCCGGCATACACTACCCACAGTTGCAAATGCAGTCGGGTGTAACAGGCATTAATACCATACGTATTTACAATCCGATCAAAAACTCTACGGAGCATGACCCAGATGGTGCATTTATTAAAATGTGGATTCCAGAGCTCGCAGCTATTCCTTTAAATTTTATTCATGAACCCTGGAAAATGAGTTTGATGGAGCAGGAATTGTGTAAGACTATTATAGGTGTTGACTATCCGGCACCTATTGTGGATGTGGAACTTACTAGAAAATATGCAAGTGATCAAGTTTGGGGACTTAAAAAAACAAGTAAAGTAAAAAAAGAAGCACAGCGTATTTTAAAAAAGCATGTGAATGCGTAATTAACAACGGACAAGTTTTTTCTTCAAATAAATTTCATTACTAGAAATCTAATTTATGTTTAATACTTTTTTGACAGCCAATTGGGAAAATTTAGTAATGGCTAATTACGAAGTTGATCCAGTTTTACTTGCACCTTATTTGCCCAATGGAGTTGAATTAGATCTATACGAGGGGAAAGCCTTTGTTAGTTTAGTGGGATTCATGTTTAAAAAAACGAAACTATTTGGAGTTCCAATTCCATTTTTTGGATCATTTGAAGAAATCAATTTGAGGTTTTATGTAAAAAGAAAAGATGGCAACAAGATAAAAAAAGGAGTTGTATTTATAAATGAAACAGTTCCTTTTAAATTAGTGGCACTCCTTGCTAATAAGTTATATAAAGAACATTATATCTCAATTCCAACTAAACATGCAATCGAATACGCTGCTACAAAAAAAATAAAGTATCAATGGAAAATGAAGGGTCATTGGAATTCTATTGTAATTGAATCTGAAATTCCAAAAAATAAAATTGAACCTACTTCTATTGAAGAATTTATTTTTGAACGTTATTTTGGTTTTACAAAAATTGATAAAAATACAACTCAAGAATATCGAATTCGACACCCTAAATGGCAGATAAATACGATTTTAGAAGCCAATATATCTTGTGATTTTGGTAATATGTATGGAGCGGGATTTGAAAATCTGAGTGCTAGAAAACCAGATTCAGTAATTATTGCTGAGGGGTCTAATGTTGCGGTTGATTGGAAAAGAGATCGGTTTTGAAATATTTAGTATTAATAGTAGCTTTAATTAAATAAAGCTAGATGACATCACCTTCTACTATTTTTAGTATTTGTAATTCAGTTATTTTTTTTGGATGGCTCTTGTTATTGATACTGCCTACTTGGAAGTATACACAAGCAGTTATTTTAAACGGACTCCTTGTTGTATTTTCGATCGTATATACTTATTTATTACTACAAGATTTTGATCAATTAAGTATTGATAGTTTTAGTACACTCTCTAAGCTAAAATTACTCTTTCAGAGTGATACGGCAGTTGCTGCAGGGTGGGTGCACTATTTAGTTTTTGATTTATTTGTGGGAGCTTACATTGTGCGAAAATCTATTCAAATTGGACTTTCACGTTGGGTATATTCACTTATACTACCATTTGCTTTTATGTGTGGCCCCATTGGATATTTACTATTTGTTATCATCAAACTCATTCAAACAAAATCTTTTTATGAATCCAATGATTAATGCTGTAAACGTTTTTAATAAACCATTGATTGTTTGTGGTACCAATCCAATGACTGGGGTTTACCGTGATGGCTGCTGTAATACGGGCAGCAACGATAGAGGTACGCATACCGTTTGCGCAGTTGTTACAGATGCTTTTTTACAATATTCAAAAAGCAGGGGCAATGATTTAACAATGGATTATCCGCCAACAGGCTTTAAAGGGCTTGTAGAAGGAGATAAGTGGTGCTTGTGTGTGTCTAGGTGGATAGAAGCTTATGAAGCTAATGTTGCACCGCCAGTGATATTGGAAGCAACGCATATTAAAACCCTAGATTATATTTCATTGGAAGAATTAATGAAGTATAGGTATGTAAATATGCAGGATAATGATTGGATTGAAATAAATAATAAGTTAGTTAAAACCTTCAGGTTTAATAATTATGATGATGTTATTTTATTTGCCAATAAAGTCATGCAAGTTGCTATTTTACAAAACCATCATCCAGAAATTAATATTCATTATAGCTTTGTTAAGGTTTCAATCACAGATTATGAGAATGGTGCTGTTTCTGAAAAATGTCACGGGTTTACAAATGCCGTTGATCAAATTTAAATTTTCATAGTACTTTTGCTGATGCATTTTACTTTTTTATTCGGTTTATTATTTATCGCCGCTCATGGCTTTGCTCAAAGCGACTCTTCAAAGTCTTTTAAGATAAGTGGCTATATTGAATCGTATTATAGTTATGACTTTTTGCGGCCTGGCAATAACGAAAAGCCTGATTATAATTACAACTATAAAAAGCACAATCAACTTAATGTTAATTTGGCTTTTGTTAAAGCAAGCTATCAGGCAAAACGACTAAGGTCTAATTTTGCATTCATGACTGGTAATTATGCCATGTATAATTTAAGTGCAGAGCCTAATTGGGCAAAAGCCATATTTGAAGCAAATGTCGGTGTCAAATTACTAAAGGATAATGATTTATGGATAGATGCCGGGGTGATGCCATCTCACATTGGTTTTGAAAGTGCAATTGGAAGTGATTGTTGGAATTTAACAAGAAGTATATTAGCCGAAAACTCTCCTTACTTTGAATCTGGTATCAAATTAAATTACACCAACAAAAAACAAGATGTATATGTAGCACTACATATACTTAATGGATGGCAAAAAATAGCAATTACAAATGATAACCAAAAGCCAAGTGTTGGTATACAAGTAAATTATAAGCCTACTAGTAGCTTGACACTTAATTACAGTAATTTTTTGGGTAATATCAATACGGGAGTTGCTAATGCATTTAGGACATTTCATAATTTATATGCTATCTATGATGCATCACCAAAACAGGCATTTATTTTTGGTTTTGACATAGGTACTCAAAAAGCAAACAATACTCAAACTGCAGTTTGGTACACGCCAGTTATCATTTCAAAAATTAATTTGAGTGCCAAAAGTAAAATAGCTGCAAGGCTTGAATACTACAGTGATAAGCAGCAAATTATTATACCTACCCAAACATCAGGTGGTTACCAAACATTTGGGGCTTCAATAAATTACGATTATCAAATTTCTCCAAAAATATTATGGCGCTCTGAACTTAAAAAGTATGATTCAAAAGATCCTATTTTTAAATACACACAAAATAGCCATGGACAAACAACGGCCACGATGGCGCTGATTGTAAAATTATAGTAAAGCAATTTTATAGCTTACTCCTGACCTAGTTGCGAAAATTAAATATTTTTTATAATTTTAAATTATGAGACAACTATTAATAAAAGCATCACTATTTGCTATCATTTATTTATTTTCTATACATATTTTGTTTGGCCAGGTAAATGCAACACAGGCAGTTCTGGCATCAAATAATGCTGCATATAGTAAAGATGTAAGTTCTGAAAGCAGCATTATAAATGCCCTTTATGAGGTTATATCAGGCGAATCAGGTGAAGTGCGTGATTGGGCAAGATTCAAGAATCTTTTTGGTAAAGACGCTTTGTTGATACCTACTAATAAAGCTGCTACGGGTTTATTTAGTTATAGAACAATGACTCCAGATGATTACATCACGATGTTTAGCACCCGTATTAAAACAGGTTTTTTTGAAAAAGAACTAAAGCATGAGTTGGTATCTTTTGGAACCATTGCACATGTATTTAGCACCTATGAAACGCGTGAATCAAAAAATGGGCCTATCACCAATAGGGGAATTAATAGTATTCAACTGTTCTACGATCAAAACAGATACTATATTGTTAATGTCTTTTGGTGTGCAGAAAGTATGGGTTTTACGCTTCCAGCGGCTAGTTTACAATAATTTAGTTTTTGATAAAAGGTAGTTTGATCACAGAAGGATATTGTTTTGAATGGTGAATTTTATTTTCCACTACAATTCCTTTTGACTCATCATAATTATTACCACCTGTATTTAGGTTACGATCAAATCTAGGAAAATTACTACTAGATACTTCGATACGAATTTTATGGCCTGGTGCAAAATAGTTACTAGTAACCATCGGCGTTAAATCTACCTTATATACTTTGCCTTTCTCCATAAATACTTCTTTATTGTATCCCTCTCTATAACGGAGGCGCTGAATGGTTTCATCTAAATTATAGGCCTTACCATCTGGGTAGACATCAATTAATTTAATGGTTACATCGGTATCTGGTCCTGTTGAAGAAACAAAAAGCGTTGACTCTATAAAGCCAGTAATTTCTGCTCCATTCACTAATTCTTCTGAAGTGTATACTAGAATATCATTTCTTAATTCCATTGTTGATTGATCAAAGCTGCCACCTTGAACTGCATTGCCTGTGCAGCAAACATTACCTCCATATGAACTTACAGGATTCATTGGATCATAGGTAAAAGCATCTGGCATATCTTTAGTAGGAACTGTTAATGATAATACACCATCACCATTTCGGGTATTGGCTTTTCCTGCACTGGATAAGTATAAATTTTTTACTTCGGTATTAGGTAACGGAAAACTCTCTGCCTGCTGCCATTTGTTTGCCCCCATTGTATAATATCGAACGCGCGGCTGATTGGTTTTGAAATTATTTTGTTCGCCCTTTAATAACATGTCAAACCAACCCCATGTTAAGTCATCGTAGTTTAACCTAGCATCGCCCACACTTCTTTCACCTACTATTGTATTTTCTGTAGCACGCTTGTATGAGCAATGTAAAACCGGCGCAATCACTAGGTATTGATTATCGGCTACCGCTTTTGATTTTGCTGCATTTCGAACATGATTGAAGAGCGCAATGTTAGGGGCAGATGATACATCGTACCAACTTACAAACCAATAAGCAGGCACTTCTAGTGGCATATTGTCGTGATAGAGTCCTCCCTTAAACCAAGCTGAATCGTTTGGTTTTCTGACAGCCATTTTTTCGTAAATACCATTGGCTCCTTGCGCATTTTTTACGATGTCTAATACAGGTAAATGATTTAGTCCCTGGGCCCAATCAACTTTTGGCATTTCTGGGGCCATGTCATAAAATTTTTGAATCCTTTGCAAATCTTTTTGTTGAATACCTACTGGAAGCTTTGGCGCCATGAGATCGTGCTGGGTACCATATAGCCATGGGGTGAATAACATTTGCTGTGCACCACCTCTATACCAGTTACCCTGTTCCATAAATTTCCCAACTCTACCAACACCTGCTCCAAAACCTTGTGCCACCATAGCAGCTAGTGCAGGATGGTTTTGAGAAGCTACAGCCATTTGCCATTCGGCAGTAGAAGAACAGCCAATTAATCCAACTTTACCGTTGCTCCATGATTGTTTACTCATCCATTCAAGTGCATCATATCCATCTGTGATGGGCGTACCTAAAATATCCCATTCACCTTCTGAAAAAAACCGTCCACGTTCATTTTGTACAACATAAACATAACCTCTACTCACTGCTTGGTAAGCATCTTCTAATGTACGGGTGGTCATTTTTCCGTCCACCCAAGTATTAAAATTATAGGGCGTACGAGAAAAAACAATCGGATGTTTACCATCTCCCTTTGGACGGTAAATGTCTGTTGCTAAACGTATACCATCTCGCATTGGCATCATTACTTTTTGATCTATCACTGCAATAGAATCTAGCTTCCTGTAAATACTAGCAGTATCCTGTGCAGAAATACTTGTTGTAATTACAGTGCAGACAAATAAGCCAATAGCGAGTATCATTTTTTTCATATGTATTGTGTTAGATATTTTCAATTTACAAATTTTCTTTTAGATCTTCTTGATGTAATATATTTAATCACCCCTGTTTTACTTAAAAATCTTAAACATAGCTTAAATTTTGGCAATAAAGTAATATATTGTTTCTAAATATATACTTAATACCTCCACATGAAAAAGCTTATTGGCCTTGCCATCTTTTTATTAATCACGATTCAATTTTCTGTAGCACAAAGTGCTAAAATAGATTTCTCCCAAAAGCCGCCTAATTTAGATTCGCTTTTGCCTAAAATCAAAGCAGAAAAAAATGATAGTGCTAGATACTATTTAGCATTGAGTGCTTTAACAATTTCGGAAACAAATCCGGTGGAGGACATGCACAATTCTGAAATTATTTTGATGCATGGACAAAAAAACAATGATTTAGTATGCCAGGTGCTTGGCTATTGTTGTTTGTGTTACGATTATATTGCTTTTGGTAATAAAGTTAAAAGTCTTGAGTTTGGTATTAAAGCAAATCAGGCCGCCGAAAAGTCAAATAACGACCGCCTAAAAACTTTTGCAAAAGCCATGTTAGCGCTTACCTATTTAACAATGGGAGATTTTGCAAAAGCTGAATCTTACAACAAAGCAGCGATGGAAGCGGGTTCTAAATACGAAACAGATATTATTTCTGTATGTGCCGTAAATGATATGGGTACTATTTATTTGGCAATGGGTAAAATTGATTCGGCACTTGTGTATACGCAAAAGGCATACGAAATGGCCATTAAATCTGGTATTAATTACTGGTTAACTTCTACCTATTTGCAGTTTGGCTCGATTCATGCTGCCATGAAAAATTCTTCATTAGCACTTAATTATTGGAATTTAGCACTTAATGAAGCAAACAGAATTGGTTCTCCAAAATTTGTGAGCACTGCATATAATGCAATGGCTCAATTTTATTATGCATCCAATCAACCAGACTCTGCAAAGTTATATGCTACGAGGGCCATTTCTAGTGTAAACAATACGGCATTTTATACACTCAATGTAGATCCGGCTAAGCTTCTTTTAAATATTTATCGAAACTCAAATGTAGATAGTGCTTTTAAATATTCAGAAATTTACCGAACAGCTAATGATAGTTTATTTAACATTAGGACATTGCAGCAAGCGCAATTAATGGCTGTAGAAGAAGAAGCTAGGCTCGCAGAATTAAAATTTGAAGAGGAAAAGTCTGACGAAGCGCGTAAAACTAATTTAGAATACACGTTTATTGCCATTGGAATTGTTAGCTTTTTTATGATCTTTTTAATTTTTAGTAGAAGCTATATTACCAATGCAAAAATTATTGAATTTCTAAGTGTTATTGCACTCTTAATTGTTTTTGAATTCTTTAATTTATTAATACACCCACTCTTAGAAAAAGTAACCCATCATTCACCCGTATTAATGTTGCTAGCCCTCGTATTATTGGCTGCGCTGCTTATACCTTTGCACCATAAGCTTGAACATTGGGCGGTGCATAAGCTAATCGAAAAAAATAAACAGTCAAGATTAGAAGCAGCTAAAAAAACGATTGAGCAACTAGAAAAATCGGTGTAAATAAAAAGGGTTTAAAAGATTGCAACATTGACGTCTGTATTTTCGTCGATTTTGTATTCTTTTTTTAATAATTCTAGAAGTTCTATCGCTCTTTTGTAGTGCCTGTCTACGCTGGGCAATAATACAACCTTCAATGAATTATTAATATGGTTCAATCTATTTGCAAATTCAGTTAAAATGAGCGGGTCGGTGGTTAATAGTTTTGCATTGTCTGCCACCGTGCCAGTTGTTACGTTGATATAATATTTTTGATCAAAAATGGAGTAGGATTTTTCTCTTGCTTTAAATTTTAAATCGTCAACAAAGTTGCTATACTCTTTTAGATTATCTGATTTTACCCAGTAGTCAGAAATTTTGTTACTTAGCTCTTGGTTTTCTACTAGTCGCATACCTCCTGCATTTTTTAATTGAGCAGAGGTGCGCTCGCTTAAGTTCCATCTTAAGCCACCTGCTGTTTTTAAATTTAAACGGTATAAAACTTTTATTGTATTAGCATCCCAAACATTATTGTTTAACAATATAGTGGAAGTATCTAATTTTCCCGTTTGAATGGTATCGTATTTTACCAAACTATTTAATATGGTGGTATCTTTTCGTAAGTCTTCGTAAAGGCTTTGCATGTATTGTTTTTCACGATTACCTTCAATTAAATGCTCACGTTGATTCTCTGCAAAAAAGCCAAGCGTAACCGCTGCAAAAAGCATGATAAACTCCGTAATATATTCTTTCCAATTTTTAGGTTTGTGGCTGTGGTGATGTACTTCCATAATTTATATTTTATTTAAAATTCTTTTTTATTTAATTGAGAGAGAAGTTTTGTGTTTAGCTCTTTTGCTGTTTGCATTACATACAGGTAATAGCCACATCGACTCTCAATTCTATTTACTAACAACCTGAATTCTGAGTCAATAATCCTTTTTCTCAAAGCAGGAATTGTTTTAAAATCTTCTAACTGATCTGAACTTGATCTTGATTGGAATGGTAATTTTTCAGTGCCAGCAATAAAGAAGCCAAATCCAAAAGTTTTGCTTCCAAACTCATGGTTATCATTGTCTAATAGGGTATTGTTTACTACAATTTTACCGTATAAAGCTTCATAATACTGTGCAATGAGTTTTTTGGTTTCATTATTTTTAATAAAACTTAAGCTGCCTGAAGAAATCGTGTTTTTATAAGACGCATTATTGATAAAAAGGGCAATACCAAATCTAGTATTCACATAGATGTTAGCTACAGAATCTACTAGTTGATTTTCATTTATTTCTTGATGACTAAATGCAAAAGAAAGATCTTTCATTTTCTCAAACTGTACCAAAGCATTGCTGTATTCATCAATTCTATTGTTAATTTCTATAGAATCTTGTTTTAAATCATCAATCATTGTAATCAAATTCTGATTTTTATGATTATCAATAACTTGATGTTCCCTTATGTTTTCTGCAAAAAAACCTAGTGTTACGGCTGCAAATAGCATGATAAACTCCGTAATATATTCGGACCATTTTTTCTTGTGGGTAGGATGGTGCGGGTGATGTACTTCCATATATTTAATGAGAATATTTTTGTTCAATTAGAGATAGTAATTCTTTTCCTTGTTGTTGTAACTGAATTTGATATCGTAAACTAAAAACAAGCCTCTCTCTTCTAAAATGCCATGCCTTAGCTAGCTTATTTACTTGTTCTTTTGTAAATTTTGTATTCTCTAAATCTCTTTTAATTTCAGCACCATATTTTTTGTAGTTTTCATAACGTCCTGGATTCACTAAAGAGTCCATTTTAGTTATAGTTTTGAAATTATCTTCACTTATATATTTGTAAAAAGACAAGGGTAAAATTTCGTCCATTGTAGTCCTAAACCTATTATTGTAATGATCAGTTTCATTATCCATTGACCTTCTTTCTGCATAATCCGCATTTTCTTCATACCGTAACATGCTTTTTAAGATTTCTTTATCTTGAATATATCTTAAGGCACCTGAGCTTTTCATTTGTTCGAAAATAGTTTTTTTGTTAATAAAACGGTACATCTTGAAATCTAGGTTATCGGATAATTTTATTAAATCAATTTGTCTTTTACCAAAACCATTTTCAAAAACCATTGAGTCATAATAATAAGATAATCTCCTATTATTCATAATTAAAGAATCTAATTGTTTTTGATTTTCTTTAACATCACTTATAAATGCGTGCATCAACTCTCCTGATCGCTCATCTTCGATATGTTTTTCCCTAATATTTTCAGCGATAAAACCCATACTTACTGCTAAGAAAAGCATCAGGAACTCTGTGATATATTCTTTCCAATTTTTAGGTTTGTGGCTGTGGTGATGTACTTCCATATATTAGACTTTTTATTCAATTTAAATTAATTGGATACTAAAATAACCAATAGCTGTGAATATGGCACAGCGTAATAAGACTCCTAAACTGCACCAAAATACCATTTTATTGGTGGGTACATTAAAACCTACGCCTATACCAATGCTTATAGGAGCTCCAACACTCATCGTTCCTAATAAGCCTAATCCAATAACGCCATATTTCTCCCAAATTTTTAAGACAAATCCTGGTTCTTTAGCTGCTTTATTGGATTTCGGTTTTCTAAACTTGCTTATCCATTTTTTAATAATGTCACCTAGGTATGCTGCAACAAAAACACCAGTCAATCCTCCTAGTAAACTGTAAGAGAAAATTTCTAAAGGATGAAGTTTAAAGGCAAATCCAGCTGGGATTGCAGCATAAATTTCAAAAGTAGCTAGACCAATTACAGTAAGTATCTTATACACCATTTTTTTCGCTCATTTAAGCAGCGGTGCTAAGGTAACATTATGTACAACATGTTTTACTATTTTTAAACATCTAAACGTGCTACAATTAAAAGTGTATATTGACTGTTAAATATTTAAAATGGAAGATGTAATTATTGTTGGGGCAGGTTTAAGTGGCTTGTCAACTGCTTACCAACTAAAAAAAGCTGGGGTTCATTGTAAGATCTTAGAAGCACAAAGTCGTTTGGGTGGACGTATCGAAACCATTTATGGCAAGCTTGATACACCGATAGAAATGGGAGCAACATGGTTTGGAGAAGAACATGTAAATCTATTACAGCTTTTATCAGAGCTCAATATTAGCTATTTTGAACAACATACCGAAGGCATTTCATTGTTTGAAACAATGTCCTTTGAACCACCGCAACAATACTTCGTACCCGCCAATAGTCAATCTGCATATAGAATTAAAGGAGGAACCTTTAGCATTATTGAAGAACTATATCAGCGCATTGGCAAACAAAATGTTGTTCTGAATACCGAAGTCATTGGTATTATAGAAGAAGAAAACCAAATCAAAATTATAGATAGCTTGGGCAAGCATCATTTTTGTAAACATGTTATTATTGCGTTACCTCCTAAAGTAGCCATCCATGCAATTCAATTTACGCCCAATTTGTCTGAAGATGTTAGCCAAGCCATGAAAAAAACACAAACCTGGATGAGTGGCTCTGTAAAATTTTCAATTGAGTATAAAAAGGCCTTTTGGAAAGACAATGGATTTTCAGGAAGTATATACAGTCAATCGGGATTAGCTACAGAAATATATGATCACTCTAATTATGAGAATTCAAAATTTGCATTAAAGGGTTTTTTGAATGGATCGGCATATCATTATTCTCAGGAAGAACGGAAAGAAAAAGTGATTACGCAATTGAAGCATTATTTTGGAGATGAAGCAGGGGCATTTGAAAGTTATCATGATAAAATTTGGGACAATAAATACATACAACCATCAGGAGATACATTTTTGCCACCCCATTTTAATAACGGTCACGCTGTTTATAGAGATAGTTATATGAATGGGAGCTTGTTTTTTACAGGAACTGAAACGTCAAATAGTTTTAGCGGTTATATGGAAGGAGCGATTATAGCTTCCAATGTTGTAGCCAAAAGGATTACTACAATAATAAAAAGTAACTAATAATTTTAATGAATACAACCAAATAAAAGGGTCCCAGCAGTATTGTTGCTGAAACCCTTTACTGTATTGTGTGGGCCCACCAGGGCATGATCCTGGGACCCCCTGATTATGAGGGTTTTGGACGGATACAAGATTGAAATAGATTTATATTTCGCCTGTTTCACCTGTTTTGCTCCATTTTTGATGAAAACCTGGCTGGGAATCTAATACAACAATATACACTTCTAAGTAATAGTGAACATTATGCTACATTTAGATTGAAAATCTGAATTCAATTAATGGCTAATACACACTGTTATCCTATTACACTTGAAACCAAAAAATATTTTTTACATGAAAATTGCACAACTTTTAATCTTGAGTTTAATAACCATAAATAGTTTCTCTCAAGTTTCAGAAAAAGTAAAAAATGTTT
>JBEGUD010000215.1:0-10018 GCA_041179065.1 Bacteroidota bacterium
TTAGACCTTGTAACCGATAATTGTGCGGTAGTCGCTTCTGGCGCATCTAGTATTCGATTAACCATCAATAAATATCTAAAAGCAAATGTTTCTGGCGCTAGTGATATTAGGTATAAAGGAACAGTGGGTCGTTTTGAAACCAAAACGAGCGGGGCTTCTTCTATTAAACCTTTGTAAATCGATTAAATATATTTGGTGAACTAGCCTCCTGGCGTTACCTTTGCCCTCCAAACATCGCGAGGTAGAGCAGCGGTAGCTCGTCGGGCTCATAACCCGAAGGTCGGAGGTTCGATCCCTTCCCTCGCAACAAAAAAGACCTCAAATCGGGGTCTTTTTCTTTTAGTAGCTACCTTTAAGGTGCTTTAAACAATTTGAAATGAAAGCTGGATTTGTAAATATTTTTGGAAGACCCAATGCCGGCAAGAGTACCTTGCTCAACGCCCTTATAGGCGAAAAAATGGCTATTGTATCTCCTAAAGTACAAACGACCAGGCACCGTATCAAGGCGTTTTTAAACAACCCAGGAGAGTATCAGGTTATATTTTCTGATACGCCAGGCATTATTGACCCTCGTTATAAGCTCCATGAGCGTATGATGCATGCGGTTAAAACGGCCCTCGAAGACGCCGATTTGGCCCTATTAATCGTAGACGCCAACGATAATTTTGAAGAAACCAGCGCCATTTTTGAAGCACTTAAGTTAAAAGTGCCTGCTATTGTGGTGCTTAACAAGATAGACGCGGCTGCCAATGGCAAAATAGCAGAGGCAACCGAGTTTTTTGCTACCAAGTCTTACTGCAAGAAACTCGTAAAGATATCAGCCCTTCAAAAAGTGCATTTACAAAAGCTACTCGCTGAGGTATTGGCATTTTTACCGGAAGGCGTGCCTTTTTACAATGAAGATGATTTGAGTGATATGCCCACCAAGTTTTTTGTGGCCGAGCTTATCAGAGAAAAGATCTACCATTTATATGGCGATGAAATCCCTTACCATAGCGCTGTTTTGATTAACGAGTTTAAGGAAAAGGAAAATATCATTAAAATTCAGGCCGACATTATCGTGCACCGCGAAACCCAAAAGGCAATTATTATAGGGGAGCGTGGGTCTATGATCCGTGAAATTGGTATCCAGGCTAGACAAGATATTGAGGCGTTTGTTGGACAAAAAGTGTTCTTGGAACTCTTTGTAAAAGTGCGCCCTAAGTGGAGGGATAATGATTTACAATTAAAAGAATATGGATATCAATAAATTGTTTATCAATTAATTAGATACTATTACTTGAATATTTATTTTAACTATTTTACAATTATATTATGAGCTATACAGTCGCAATTGTTGGAAGGCCAAACGTAGGTAAGAGTACGTTTTTTAACCGCCTCTTAGAGCAGCGTAAAGCTATTGTGGATGATATTAGTGGTGTTACCAGAGACCGTCAGTACGGGGTAACAGAATGGAATGGCAAGAGCTTTAACCTAGTAGATACTGGTGGATTTGTACCCGATTCTTCGGATATGTTTGAAACCGAGATCCGTAAGCAGGTTAGAATTGCTATGGAGGATGCCAATGCTATTATATTTATGGTGGACGTTGCTACGGGTATTACCGATTTAGATGACGCCATGGCGGATATGTTAAGACGCACACCCAAGCCGGTTTATGTGGTGGTAAATAAGGTGGATAATGGAACAAGAGAGTTAGAAGCTACCGAGTTTTATGGTATGGGTTTTGAGCATAACTTCTTCGTTTCCAGTATTTCAGGTAGTGGTACCGGAGATTTAATGGATGCTATTACGAACGAAATAAAGCCAGATGATGCGGAGGTTGAAATTTCAGGTTCTGACATTCCAAAGTTTGCCATTATTGGTCAGCCCAATGTAGGTAAGTCGTCATTACTTAATGCACTTGTAGGTGAGGAGCGTACCATTGTTTCAGATATTGCCGGAACAACACGCGATACCATTCATACCCATTACAATTTATTCCAGAAAGAATTTATATTAATTGACACGGCAGGTATTCGTAAAAAGTCAAAAGAAAAAGACGATCTCGAATTTTACTCCATTATTAGAGCTGTTAAGGCAATGGATGAGGCCGATGTTTGCTTTATTGTAATTGATGCCCACAAGGGTGTTACCGGACAAGACATCACCATTTTTAGTTTGGCTGCCCGTAAGGGAAAGGGCGTAGTGGTGCTTGTAAATAAGTGGGATCTCGTTGAAAAAGAGACGAATACAGCACGTGACTACGAGAAAAACTTGAAGCAAAAATTAGCGCCGTTTACAGATGTGCCTATTTTGTTTGTTTCTGCAAAAGAGAAAACTAGGATCTTTAAAGCCATTGAAAGTGGGCTAGAAGTGTTTGAAAGCAAACGCCGCAGAATCCCAACTTCTCAATTAAATGAAGTGATGTTAAAGGCGGTGGCTGCCTACCATGCTCCGGTAGTTAGAGGAAATACAGTAAAAATTAAATATGTAACGCAGCTGCCTACGCCGGTGCCTTCATTTGCCTTTTTTACCAATTACCCAGAAGATATCAAGTCGCCGTACCGCAATTACCTCGAAAATCAACTTCGAAACAGCTTTAACTTTAAAGGGGTACCAATTAGAATATACTTTAGAAAAAAATAAAATATAGGGCAAAAAATTTGTTAAATTAAAGATGACCCCTATCTTTGCGCACAATTATTAACTCAAAAAACAAGTACAATGAAAAAAGTATTCGCAATCCTAGCTGTAGTAGCTTTCGTAGCATGTAACTCAGGTGAAAACAAAGAAGCAACTGCAGATACAACTGCTGTTGATACAACTGCTGTAGCTGTTGATACAACTGCTGTTGTTGATACAACTGCAACTGCAGATACAACAACTGCTGCTCACTAGTCGTATTTGTTTTAAAACATATACTTCTTGCAAGAAGGTCCTCACGACAAAGTCGTGAGGATTTTTTTTTTGTGCCAGTTTGTACCGGATTTCTAAGATTGTACCAGCTTGGCATCAATATTGTTTAGTTCTATGTGCAATAGATTAGAGACGGGCCTCCGGCCCGTTGTGACAATTTGACCCAGATATCATGATAAAAGAGAACATGTTTTTTAGATCAGAAGAGGATACCGACTTTATGCCCATCATTCCCATGAATGAGCAGGAGTCTGAACAGGATAAAAATATGGTCATTCCTTCCGAGCTTGCCATTTTGCCACTGCGCAACACGGTATTGTTTCCGGGAGTGGTGCTGCCTATTACCGTAGGGAGGGATAAAAGCATTAAGGCAGTGAACGATGCCTATAAGGCAGACAAGCTTATAGGCGTGGTATCTCAAAAAGACGCCAATATAGAGGAGCCTGTGGCCGCAGATTTGTGTAGCGTGGGTACGGTGGCAAAAATTATCAAGCTTATTAAGATGCCCGATGGCGGCACTACCATTATAATTCAGGGTAAAAAAAGGTTTGAGCTGGTTTCCATGCTCACCGACGACCCTTATTTTAAGGCGAGTATCAAATTATTTGAAGAAGATGCAAACCCAGAAGGGGACGATTTTGCAGCCATTGTGAGCAGTATTAAAGACCTGGCTACACAAATTATTCAGCTGTCGCCCAATCTTCCAACCGAGGCTGGCATCATTTTAAAGAGTATCGAAAATCCTTCTTTTTTAATAAATTTTGTAAGTAGCAACTTAAATAGTGATATTTCAGAAAAGCAAAAGTTATTGGAAATCAATGATATAAATGCAAGAGCTGAAAGTTTAATTTTAATTCTACAAAAGGAGTTACAGTTTGCGGAGCTTAAAAATAAGGTGACCAATAAAACCAGAACCGAGCTGGATAAACAACAGCGTGACTACTTTTTACAGCAACAATTAAAGAGTATCAAAGACGAGCTTGGGGGTGATTCCAATGAGCGTGAGATTGCTGAAATGAAAAAGAAGGCCGAAGGCAAGAAATGGCCGGAAGCTGCAAAAGCTGCCTTTGATACCGGGGTGGCAAAACTGGAGCGTATGCACCCAACTACCCCCGATTATTCGGTGGTGTACAATCACCTCGATTTAATGCTAGACCTTCCATGGGACAGTTATACTTCTGATAATTATGACCTTAAAAATGCCAAAAAGGTACTAGACCTAGACCATTATGGCATGTCAAAAATAAAGAGCCGTATACTCGAATATTTGGCGGTTTTAAAGCTAAAGGGAGATATGAAAAGCCCCATTTTATGCTTTTTAGGCCCTCCGGGTATTGGTAAAACCTCTCTTGGAAAATCCATTGCACATGCCATAGGGCGTAAATATGTGCGTTTGAGCCTGGGTGGTTTACACGACGAAAGTGAAATTAGAGGTCACCGCAAAACCTATATTGGGGCGATGCCTGGCCGAATTCTTCAAAATATTAGAAAATGTAAGTCTTCGAATCCGGTAATGATACTGGATGAGATTGATAAAATTGGTGCCGACCATAGAGGAGATCCTTCATCGGCGTTACTAGAGGTATTGGATCCAGAGCAAAACAGTAATTTTTACGACAATTATCTAGAACTCGAATACGACCTATCAAAAGTGTTGTTTATTGCCACGGCCAACAATATTCAAAATATTCAGCCTGCATTAAGGGACCGTCTAGAGATTATTGACCTTAGTGGCTACGCCGTAGAAGAGAAAGTGGAAATTGCTAAAAAGCACTTAGTGCCTAAGCAAAAGGAAGCGCATGGTCTCGAAAAAGTGAATTTTAAAATAGCCGACAAGGTCCTTGAAAAAATCATTGAAAACTATACCAGAGAAAGTGGCGTTCGTGAACTTGACCGTCAGCTGGCATCGGTAATGCGTTTTCAGGCCAAAGAATATGCGACTAAAAACAAGGTAAAAACAACTTTAACCGCTCCAGACATCGAAAAAATACTGGGTCAAGCGCGTTATAGCAATGAAATATACAAGCTGGCCAATATGCCAGGTGTGGCCGTAGGTCTTGCCTGGACCTATGTAGGTGGCGACATTTTATTTATAGAAACCATTTTAAGTGAAGGCAAGGGTGAGATAAAACTTACCGGTAATTTGGGCAACGTCATGAAGGAGAGTGCTACCACTGCACTTAGTTATTTACAAGCCAACGCTAAAAAATACGGTATTGATCCGCAGGATTTTGCTAAGAAAAACATTCATGTGCACGTGCCTGAAGGTGCTACGCCAAAGGATGGTCCTAGCGCAGGTATTACCATGCTAACTTCTTTAACCTCTGCATTTACCGGCAGAAAAGTAAAACCTTATTTAGCCATGACTGGTGAAATAACGCTACGTGGCCAAGTACTTCCGGTGGGTGGAATCAAAGAAAAAGTATTAGCTGCCAAAAGATCTGGCTTAAAAGAAATTATCATGTGTGCCCAAAACGAAAAAGATGTCAATGAAATTGACGCCGCATTTATTAAAGGGGTAACTTTTCATTATGTAAAAACAATGCAGCAGGTTGTAGACCTTGCGCTTGTTTAAATCAACATAAACATTTCTTTTATGCGCGCCCCTTTACTCTTTGTTTTTTTATGGGCTGGGATAGGAGTGGCTGCTGCGCAAACGCAGGGAGGCAATCCTGTTTTTAGTTTTATAAAAAATCCGGCTACTGCAGAAGTTGCTGCACTAGGGGGCACTAATGTTTCACACATTGGGAATAATGCTGCAGCGGGTTTTTCAAATCCATCATTACTCAGGCCAGCGCATCATGGTCAAGTGGCTACTTCATTTAGTAGTTTACTTGCAGGCATTAGCCAGTATACTGCTATGGCAGGTTACCAGTTAGGTGGGCAAACACTTGGGCTTGGCGTTCAGTATATCAATTACGGAAGTATCGATCAAACAGATGCTGCTGGTAATTTATTAGGTATGTACCGCCCTTCCGATTTGGCGGTTCAAATAGGAACGAGTAAACAGTATAAAGACAAATGGTGGTTGGGTGCGGCGGCAAAATTCATTCATTCTAATTATGGGCAGTACCGTTCTTCTGCGCTTGCCCTAGATGCTTCCCTTACTTATTTTGATGAAGCCTCAGGCTTGCAAGCAGGTGTGGTGGTTAGTAATATTGGAACGCAATTAAATGCCTATGCAGGTGCTGTTAAAGAAGAACTTCCTTTTGAAATAAATGCAGGTATCTCAAAAAAATTAGCAGAGGCGCCACTTCAATTTTCACTCACACTACAACAACTACAACGCTTTAATTTACTTGGATCGGATACTAGTTTTATTATTTCTGAATTTGGAAAAAACCATTCAACATTTGATAAGATGATGTCGCATGTGGTGTTGGGAGCACAGCTAACGCTAAGCGATAATATTAATTGCAACCTGGGTTACAATCTGCTCCGCAGGCAGTCTTTAAACGGATACAATATCACCAATGGATTAAATGGTGTAACCTTTGGTGTAGGGGTGATGATGCAAAAATTACATATTAATTATGCGACTGGTTTTTACCAGCGCAATATGTTTCATCAGTTGTCCCTCAATTTTAATTTTGTCAATAAAGCACTTTAATTAAATCGCTTTATTCAACCCTCATTATTTAGTTCCACCTTTTTTTGGCAGCACTGCTTTTGGTTTGTCTTGAGCTTTGTCCTGTGGTTTATCAATTGGTTTAGTTACCACAGCAGGCGGTGGCGGTGTTTGTTTTTTAGGATCGGTAGGTTTTGGATCAGTAACTGGTTTTGTGTCGGTTGCTTTTTGCGACTCTGGTGCAATGTCTTCGGCTTTTATGTTTTGTGTTACTTCGTAATCTTCTGCAGTACCCGTACCTAGGTCTTCACTTTCGGCACCTAATACAGGCGGTGTGTTGTTTAAATAATCCAACATGATTTCATTTTCAATCATATCCGGTTTACTAAATGTGAGTTTGGTATCGATACCACAGTTGGCGTCTGCGGCAGCTTTTCCAAAAAAGTAACCCCAAATAGGTAATACAGCTCTACCACCTTGGCCCCATGCACTTTCTTTATTAAAATGAATAAAACGGTCATCGGCACCAACCCATCCGCCTGCAATAAGTTGAGGGGTATAACCAATAAACCAACCATCACTATTTTCGTTGGTGGTTCCTGTTTTTCCTGCAATAGCCATATCCGGCACATAGCTCCACATACCACGTCCCGTTCCTGCGCGCATCACACCTTCCATCATTTTAGCAACAGAGTATGCAGTAACCTCACTAATAATTTCTTTTCGTTTTGGTGTAAAAGTAGCAAGTACATTTCCGTTTCTATCTTCTATGCGTGTAATGTACATGGGTTTTACATTAAAGCCTTTGCCCGGAAACATGCTGTAGCTCTGCATCATTTCAAACAATGAAATTTCACAAGAACCAAGTGCAATAGAAGGGTATGGATCAATATTAGCCGTAATGTCGGTGCGCTTTAAAAATTCAACCAGTCGTTTAGCACTGTTATTACCTTCTGTGTCTAATTGTTTTAAAATATATGCCGAAGCACAGTTGCGTGATTGTGCAAGCGCCGCAGCCATTGGCATGGACTGACCTGTACAAGATTTACCGGTAGCAGGCACCAGCCCATAGCTACCAAAACTTTGTTGTTGGTCATACACGGTTGTGTTGGGTGTAAAGCCAGCTTCTTCAATGGCTAAACTATAGAGTAGGGGCTTCATGGTAGAGCCCACTTGTCTTTTGGTATTGATATTTACGTGATCGTATTTGAAACTTTTAAATCCAATACCACCTACCCATGCTTTTACTTCGCCAGTTAAAGGATCCATTACCATAAAGCCAGCTTGTAACATTTGGCGGTGGTACTTGATAGAATCGTAAGGTGTCATTACGGTATCTTTTTCACGCGCATCATTCCATGCAAAAATGCGCATGTTTACTTTTTCAGAAAATGTTTTTTTAATTTCTTCTTCGTCAAGTCCTTCGTTTTGCAAATTGCGCCAACGGTCCGATTGCTTCATCGAATTTTGCAACACATTTTCGTATCCTTTCCAAATACTGCCGTCTTTAATATTGGCTTGTGTGTTAAATATTTTTTGGAGGTAGTTCATGTGCTTGCCCACCGCTTCCTCGGCATATTGTTGCATGCGTGGATTGATGGTGGTATAAATTTTTAAACCATCGCGGTAAAGGTTGTAATTGTCGCCATTTTGTTTGGTGTTTTCTTTGCACCATTTTTTTAATTCTTCACCAAGTATCATTCTAAAGTAAGGGCCCAATCCTGCCGACTCATCTAATTTTTTATAGTTGAGTTCGATAGGGGTTAGCTTTAGTTTTGTAGCTTCTGCTTCTGGTAAATAATTGTTACGCACCATTTGACTAAGCACGGTGTTGCGTCTATCAAGTGCTAATTTTGGATTGCGTCGAGGATTGTATAGCGTGCTGCCTTTTAACATGCCAATAAGCACCGCCGACTCTTGTACATTTAAACGGTCTGGCTCTTTTTGAAAAAATGTTTTAGCAGCGTTTCTAATCCCAAAAACGTTATCGCCAAATGCCACCGTATTTAAATAGAGTGTGATAATTTCATCTTTGGTAAAATTTCTTTCAAGCTTAATGGCAATGAGTGATTCTTTAATTTTTTGAATCATCCGAAGTAAAATATTACTCGTACTCCAGTTATTGGTAAATAAATTTTTAGCCGTTTGCATGGTAATGGTACTAGCACCTCCCTCACTTCCTAAAAAAAACAGGGCCCTACCCAACGAGCGTGGGTCAATACCTTTATGGTCAT
This sequence comes from Bacteroidota bacterium, assembly GCA_041179065.1. Taxonomy (GTDB): domain Bacteria; phylum Bacteroidota; class Bacteroidia; order Chitinophagales; family Chitinophagaceae; genus Sediminibacterium. The sequence continues at coordinate 8,701 of JBEGUD010000215.1, forward strand.
AAAAGCGTTCGTCTTCGGTGGCTACAAGGGCGTTTACCACATGCTTACTAATGTCTTTGTATTGTACATTGATGCGGTCTTCTAAATAAAATTTACCCATGAGTGTGCCGTCCTGTGCATATACCTGACTCGCTAGTGATGCTGTTGGATTTTCGATATCATCGATAGATGGCATGCTGCCCAGCCAACCAAAATTGATCATCAGTAAAAAAACACCAAGGCCACCTAAGCTCCAAAAAAAGATGCGCCAAAAGACACGAACAGGTTTTGACATTTCCATAATAAATCTATTTAGTACAAACCGCCTTCCTCTTTTTTAGCAGGCTGTTTATTAATTTCTTTTTCTATTTTCTCTCTTTGCTTTAATACCTCAAGAACTTCTGCTGCTTTTTTAGCAATAGCAGTGCCTGGGTAATTGGCAGTAATTTTATTTAATTTTTGGGTAGCAGCACTATCTTCTTTATTTTTCATGAGTAGGGCAGCTTCCATAAATAAAAACTGCGGCGCCCAAATGTCTTTACCAAATTTGCTTGTTACTTCTTCTTTTAAAGCAAGTGCTTTTTCATATTCTCCTTTACCAAAATATTCATAAATCATATTGTAGCTAAGATCGGCACTGCTTGTGGTAGGGGTGGTGGCAGGTTCTTTTTTTGTAAGGAGTTTACTACTTGGAAATTTTACTTGAAAAAGGTTTTGTACCGAATCTGCTCTCGATTGATTACCAATAACACGGTAGCAAAGTGCTAAGTTGTGGTACACAATGTCTAATGAAGTATTGGTTGCAAATTTGCTTGTATAAAAACTGTACGCGTCAATGGCAGAAGGGTAATCCGATAAGGTTAACTGAAAAATTTGTGCATTGTCAAGTAGCGCTTTGGCCCATTTTTCGTTGGAAGCTTCTAGTTGTTTAGGTCCTGTAGGAATAGATTCAGCTAAGGCGTCATAACTAATGGCGCTGCTACTATCTTTACCAGCACCATCTGAAGTGGCAGCCGTTACATTTATATTGCTAGCGCCAATGGCCGCGTCAAGTGCTGCTTGTCTTCTCCAGTTGTCAAGGTTTTGTCTATTACCCCAGGTTGTTTTAAACGTTGTGAGTCCGTTAGACCTTTGGGTCTTATTCAAGAAATAAAAATCGGTGTTAGCGCTGCTGCTAAACATATCAAAACTTGCACCTGCGTTAGGGTCGGTTATTTTATCTGCGCCTGAATCATCTTTTTCTTTGCGTAATTGTTTGTATAATTTTCTTAAAAATACAGTACGCTCAATTTCCGGAAGTGCCGCAATTTTTTGCAAGCTGTCTTCTAGTTCTATGATT
>JBEGUD010000216.1:0-6214 GCA_041179065.1 Bacteroidota bacterium
GCTTGATTCGCAACTCGCATTAAAAAACCCCGTCACTTTCGTGACAGGGTTTGTGCCCAGAACAGGAATCGAACCTGCACTACCTTGCGATAACCAGATTTTGAGTCTAGCGCGTCTACCAGTTCCGCCATCTGGGCCTTTGTATTAGGCGGGGTGCAATATTACAAGATTCTGTGTTTTTTGCCAAAAGAAACCACCATAAACCCAAACAAATAGGGCTTATCGGAGTTGATCCGCTATACGGTCTAGGTATTTCTTTTTAAAATAATAGTCTTTTACCTGCAACAACGCTTCTTTTGGGGTAATACCCATTTGATAGCTTTCCAACAACCCTTTAATAGGTTCAAAAATTTCATCTTCTAATTGTTTAAGTTGTACAAGTAGCGCTGCCTTTTGGGTATCGTTTTCTACTTCCATCACCTGCTCGTTTAAATCCATCACTTCCATTAAAAAGCTAGGAGGGAGCTGGTATTTTTCGTCAGGTACAAGTACCTCATTAATTTCTAAAACGTATGGAATAAGTAAAGCCTGATCTTTTAATACCCTTAATGCTTTATTGGCTGCCGATGATAATGCTAGTGCTTCTGCTTGTTCGGCTTCGGAACTATTTGCAAAAAAATCAGGATGGAATTTTTTTTGAAGCATCAAATACTTTTTGGATACCAACGCGGTGTCAGGGAAAAAACTAACCGGGATGTCAAAAAGTTCAAAATGATTCATAGATATTAAAATTACAACTCCTTTATAAAAACAGGTAATAATCTTTTAGGTAAGCAGCAAAACAAGCACTGTACTGCTCATTTTCTTTAATGATAATTTGTTCTACTACTGCAGGGCTTATTATAGCGCTACTTAAAATATACATGGCCCTAAAAGGTTCGTGTGTGGGTGTTTGATGTACCAGCGCTTTTTTAAAAATAACGAGCCCAAATTGCGCGGCTAATTTTTCAAGTTCGGTGGCCCTAGCATAGGGGATAAGTACCGAAAAGCTTCCGTCTTTATCCAGTAGTTTAACAACACAAGTAAATAGTGAGGCTAATGTTAGTGTTGTGCTATGCATGGCCGTGTTACGAAGCGTGTCATCACTTTTTAAATCGTTGCTAAAAAAAGGAGGGTTGGAAATAATATGCTGGTAACGAGCACCGCTAAAATTTTCGATGGCACTGTTGTGTACTTTAATATTCCAACCTGCCGCTAATGCATTGCTCGCAGCTTGCGTAGCTGCAGCAGCATCAATTTCTACGGCGTCTATTTGTGCTGCTGGTATTTTTTGTGCGAGTAGTAAACTTAATAGTCCAGTGCCCGTGCCAATATCTAAAATGCTAGAAGGTGCATCCTCTTTTACATGTGCTGCAACCCAGGCACCAAAAAGGCACGCATCGGTACATACTTTTAGTGCGCAGTCCGATTGCCAAACTGTAAATTGTTTAAACGAAAAATAGTTGTTAGACATCTAATAGATGCTTAGTCTGCAAAGCTTGCAGCTATGTATTCACTATTTAAGCGAGCAATATTTGTAATGGAAATTTCTTTAGGGCAAGTAGCTTCACAAGCACCTGTGTTGGTACATGATCCAAAACCTTCTTTATCCATTTGAGCCACCATGTTTTGTACCCTTGTAGTACGTTCAGGTGCACCTTGTGGTAATAAAGCGAGGTGAGAAACTTTTGCACTTAAAAATAGCATCGCAGAACTGTTTTTACAAGCTGCTACACAAGCGCCACATCCAATACACATAGCTGCTGCAAAAGCGTCGTCTGCTTTTTGCTTTTCGATAGGTAAGGTGTTACCATCTACTGCATTACCGGTGTTAACGCTAATATAACCACCAGCCTGAATGATTCTATCAAATGCAGAGCGGTCTACCATCAAATCTTTGATTACTGGAAATGCATCTGCTCTCCATGGTTCTACAACAATCGTATCTCCATCTTTAAAGGCACGCATGTGTAATTGACAAGTTGTATTTGCTTGCCAAGGACCATGTGGTTTACCATTAATATACATAGAGCATGAACCACAAATACCTTCTCTACAATCATGGTCAAATGCAACCGGATTTTCTCCGTCTTTGATTAATTGTTCGTTAAGTACGTCAAACATTTCTAAGAAACTCATTTCAGAAGAAATATTTTCTACGCGGTACATTTTAAAAGTACCTTTTGTGTTTTTATTTTGTTGTCTCCAAACTTTGAGGTTTAGATTCATGTTGTAATGTTCCATTTCAAGAAAATTGAAAAGTTGATAGATCGTTTACTAATGATTATTTGTAGTTACGTTGTGATGGTTTAATCACTTCGTACTTTAATTCTTCTTTGTGTAATTCCCAGTTGTGTTCACCTTTAAACTCCCAAGAAGCTACATACATAAAGTTTTCATCGTCTCTTAATGCTTCACCATCTTCTGTTTGGTATTCTTCTCTAAAGTGACCACCACAACTTTCGTTACGGTTAAGTGCATCGATACACATAAGTTCACCTAGTTCAATAAAGTCTGCTACGCGGTTGGCTTTATCAAGCTCTGGGTTCATCTCATTAATTTCTCCCGGAATTCTTACGTCAGACCAGAATTCTTTTTTAAGCGCTTGCACTTCTGCAATGGCTTGCTTTAAACCTTCTGCGTTACGTGCCATTCCGCACTTATCCCAAATAATTTTTCCTAAACGCTTGTGGAAGCTCTCTACCGTTTGCGTTCCTTTGATATTCATTAACTGCTCAATTCTAGTACTAACCGCTTTTTCAGCATCTGCAAAAGCAGGGTGGTTCGTATCAAGTCCTGTGCTATAAATTTCGTCCGCTAAATAATTACCAATGGTGTAAGGAATTACAAAGTATCCGTCTGCTAAACCTTGCATCAGCGCACTTGCACCAAGGCGGTTAGCACCGTGTTCACTAAAGTTAGCTTCACCTAATGCGTATAAACCAGGAACGGTAGTTTGTAATTCGTAGTCTACCCAAAGTCCACCCATTGTGTAGTGAACAGCTGGATAAATACGCATTGGAACTTCGTATGGATCTTCACCAGTGATTTTTGCATACATGTCAAATAGGTTGCCATATTTTTCTTTAACAACCTCTTTACCCATGGTAATGATTTGTTCTTGGCTTGCATTTTCTAAACCTTGCTTACCTGCTTCAATTTTACCATAACGTAAAATAGCTGCAGCATAATCTAAATAAACAGCTTGCTTAGAAGTACCCACGCCATAACCAGCATCACATCTTTCTTTGGCAGCTCTTGATGCCACGTCACGTGGTACAAGGTTACCAAATGCAGGGTATCTGCGCTCTAAATAATAATCTCTTTCTTCTTCAGGAATATCTACCGCTTTGCGCGTTTCATTTAAATTTTTAGGAACCCAAATACGTCCGTCATTTCTGAGAGACTCAGACATGAGTGTTAATTTAGACTGATGGTCTCCACTAACTGGAATACATGTTGGGTGAATTTGTGTAAAGCATGGGTTGCTAAATAAAGCACCTTGACGGTGTGCCTTCCAAGCGGCAGTAACGTTAGAGCCCATCGCATTGGTAGATAAATAAAACACGTTACCATATCCACCCGTACATAATAGTACAGCGTGGCCAAAATGTTTTTCTAAATGACCAGACACTAAATCACGAGCAATAATACCCCTTGCTTTACCATCAATTTTTACTACTTCTAGCATTTCGTGACGGCTATACATTTTTACATTGCCAAGTGCTACCTGACGCTCTAAAGCTTGGTATGCACCAATTAGTAATTGCTGACCTGTTTGGCCCGCGGCATAAAATGTACGTTGTACCTGCGTACCACCAAAAGAACGGTTACTTAATAGTCCACCATATTCACGTGCAAAAGGAACACCTTGTGCAACGCACTGATCAATAATATTAACACTCACTTCGGCTAAACGGTGAACGTTTCCTTCACGTGCACGGTAGTCGCCACCTTTAATGGTATCGTAGAATAATCTAAATACGCTATCACCATCATTCTGATAGTTTTTAGCGGCGTTGATACCACCTTGCGCTGCAATAGAGTGCGCACGGCGTGGAGAGTCCTGAAAACAAAACGCTTTTACCTTATAACCAAGTTCTCCTAAAGACGCAGCAGCAGATGCACCAGCTAAACCAGTACCTACTACAATTACTTCTAGTTTACGTTTGTTGGCCGGGTTAACAAGTTTGCAATGCCCCTTGTAATCTTCCCATTTTTTTTCGAGGTTTCCGGCAGGTATTTTTGAATTAAGCATATGCTTAGAAATTTAAATTGAGTGATAATTATTTGATCCAACCAAAATAAAAACTGAGTGGCATCAGTGCAAATAATAATGGCACGATGATGGAAAATCCAACGCCCACACTGTTAATTAAACCACTTATTTTTTTGTTGTGGATACCAATCGTTTTAAATGCACTTTGAAATCCGTGTAATAAGTGATACGCTAAAGAGCCACACGCTAAAACATAGAGTGCAACAATAAGTGTATTGCCTACAAATACGTTTCTCATTTCGGCATATAAGTTGTGGTGCATTACACCATTGTATTCTACTTCTGCAAGTGCTTGAACACTTCCAATACCACCAAGTCTACTCGGCGTCCAAAAATGATAAATGTGCATCACTAAAAACATAAGTAGGAGGGTGCCTAGTATCGCCATACTTCTGCTATACCATTTACTACCATCAGCGTATGCAACAGCATATCCTGTACTTCTTTTTTTACGATTTTCTAGCGTTAACAAATAACCCTGAAAAATGTGCAAGAAGAAACCAGCAAAAAGACCAATTTCTAAAATTCTTGGAAGCACATTGCTACCCATAAAGTGAGCCGCTTTGTTAAACATTTGCCCCTGATCGGTAGGATCATAGGCAGCTGCCCAAATACAAGCATTAAGCCCCACATGCACAATTAAAAAGAGCACTAGAAATATTCCAGTAAAACCCATCACCAATTTTTTGCCAACCGATGATGTAAAGACTTGTTTCCAGGTCATAATGAACGTTTTGTGTTTTTAAAATCGGTGCAAAAATAGCACAGGAAACGATGCCTTTCTCTAATCGAGCAACTTTTTTCGCAGGACTAATGCACATCTTTAAACAGTATACTCGCCGTTTACATAAAAAGAGCCCCCATAAACCATTAAGAACTGTATTTTTGGCCCATGTTTAAGCTACTAGGGATATTATGGAATAGTTTTAGGATGGCCGTTCAGGAACTTAGGGTTAATAAGCTCCGGACCTTCCTTTCTTTGTTTGGCATTACCATTGGTATTTTTTGCATCATTGGCGTGTTAGCTACCGTGGATAGTTTGGAGCGAAAAGTGCAAAACGACATTAAAGCTTTTGGTAACAACACCATTTACATAGATAAGTGGAGTTATGCGGGCGGACCCGATTATCCTTGGTGGAAATTTATTAAGCGCCCAGTGCCAAAAATAGAAGAGATGCGTTTTGTAAAAGCAAAATGTGACCTCGCTGCTAACACTTCATTTTTTTGTTCGTCTACCGTAAACGTAAGTTATCTAAATAGTATTTTAAGTGGTGTAAGTATTTATGGTATTACCGAAGATTTTAACAGTATTCAAACCCTGGATATCGCTGCTGGACGCTATTTGAACGAATCTGAATTTACAAGAGGAACCACATCTACGGTTATTGGAAATTTGGTAGCCGATGAATTATATGGTGGTGCACAAAAAGCAGTGGGTAAACAAATTACTTACAACGGGAAGCATTTATATATTGTTGGCGTTATCAAAAAGCAAGGCCAAAGTTTAATTGGTGGTTTTAATTTTGATGAGTGTATGATTACCTCTTACAGGTATTTTTCTGGGGTTTACAATCCAGATAATTCTAGTCCATATATTATGGTGCAGGGTAAGCCGGGTGTTTCATCTGCAGCACTTGCCGAAGAGTTACGTGGCGTGATGCGTCAACTCCGCAGATTGAGCCCTAGTGAAGAGGATGATTTTTCTTGCAATGATGTGGCTCAGTTTAGTGAAGTGGTGGGTGGATTTTTTGGAAAAGTAACCGCTGGCGGATGGGCTATTGCAGGCCTTAGTTTAATTGTGGGTGCATTTGGAGTTGCCAATATTATGTTTGTGACCGTTCGTGAAAGAACCAGCCAAATTGGGCTTAAAAAGGCCCTTGGCGCCAAGCGCAGCACTATTTTAACGGAGTTTTTATTGGAGAGTGCTTTCCTATGTATTTTAGGTGGACTCTTTGG
>JBEGUD010000217.1:0-10953 GCA_041179065.1 Bacteroidota bacterium
TACCATGGCTGCTAAAATGAGTATCAAAGACGTTGCCCGTGTACTTGATTTACCACTCGCCGAAAGTAACGTGCTTGCAAAACTTGTACCCGATAAACCAGGTACCGAACTTGGACGTGTGCTCCACGCGCCTATCACCATTAAAGAAGGCGCTAAATCTTTAGAAGAAAAAGAAGGCTATCAACAAGAAGATATTGACAATGTCAAAAAACTTCGAGAAATATACAGAGGCTCCGACATTCGTGCACAGGTTTTAAAAGAAGCAGAAAGATTAGAGGGATCTGTCCGAAACACCGGTATACACGCAGCAGGTATTATCATTGCACCGCAAGATTTAACCACCCTTATTCCGGTTGCAACAGCAAAGGATTCTGATTTGTGGGTTACACAAATTGAAGGAAGTGTCATTGAGGAAGCTGGCGTTATTAAAATGGACTTCTTGGGGCTTAAAACCCTTTCTATTTTAAAAATGGCGCTGGCACTAATCAAGCAAAACCATGGTGTTGTAATTGATTTAGATACCATTCCGCTAGACGACGAAAAAACATTTAAGCTTTACCAACAAGGAGAAACCAATGCCACTTTCCAGTTTGAGAGTGTGGGCATGCAAAAATATTTACGCGAATTAAAGCCCGATAAATTTGACGACTTAATTGCGATGAACGCCCTGTATAGACCGGGGCCTATTGCATACATCCCCAATTTCATTGATCGTAAGCATGGCCGAGAAGCCATTAGTTATGACCTCGATGAAATGAAAGAAATTTTGTCTGAAACCTATGGTATTACGGTGTATCAAGAACAGGTAATGTTACTCAGTCAAAAAATTGGCGGCTTTACAAAAGGCGACGCCGATGTACTGCGTAAAGCCATGGGTAAAAAGCAAAAGTCGGTGCTGGATAAAATGAAAGCACAGTTTGTGGCAGGTGCTACGAGCAAAGGGCATGACGCTCAAGTTTTAGAAAAAATTTGGACCGACTGGGAAGCCTTTGCACAATACGCCTTTAACAAATCGCATTCTACTTGTTACGCGTATGTAGCATACGAAACAGCCTATTTAAAAGCGCACTACCCTGGAGAATATATGTCGGCGGTATTAAACAACGCAGGCAGTATCGAAAAAATCACCTTCTTTATGGAAGAGTGTAAACGCATGGGCATTAAAGTACTTGGGCCAGATATCAACGAATCACTCAATGGTTTTGCCGTTAACCAAAAAGGAGAAATACGTTTTGGACTAGGCGGACTCAAAGGTGTGGGCGAAGCTGCTATTGAAACCATTATTACAGAGCGTGAAAAAGGCGGACCCTTCCCTACTATTTTTGATTTTATCAAAAGGGTTATTAGTAGAAGCGTTAATAAAAAATCGTTGGAAAGTTTAGCATACTCTGGCGCATTTGATTGCTTTACAGATTTTCATAGAGCACAGTATTTTAAAATACCAGACGGCGAACGCGTTTCTGGACTCGAAAAAATTATTAACTACGGACAAGCGCTACAAAGCTTAAGCGCCGGTTCTACCAATACACTTTTTGGCGACCTTTCGTCGGCGATGCAAGTGCCTGTTCCAAAGCTTACCAAAACAGAACCTTGGACCCTCACCGAACTACTGGAGTTTGAAAAAGATGTAACGGGTATGTTTATGAGTGGTCACCCACTGGATCATTTTAAATTTGAACTGCGTTATTATGGCATCACCAATATTGCAGATTTTAACGAAATAAAAGAAACCTTACAAATTCAGCCCAACCCAGGTCGCGCCATTAAAGTAGCCGGACTTATTATAGATGTACAACACCGCGTTACCAAAACAGGAAAAAACTTTGGCTCATTTGCCATCGAAGATTTTAGTGGTAAAACAGAATTTGTTTTGTGGAGTGAAGACTATATTAAATTTCAAAACTATTTAGAAAAAGGGCAAAACGTTTTACTCAATGGATTTTTTAGACCACGCTACAACCGCCCCAACGAATTTGATTTTAAAGTAAGTGCTATCAATTTATTAGAGTCGGTAAAACAAAATTTAACCAGGAGTTTAGACATCAATGTACACGCTGCTTCCCTCACACCACAGTTTGTTGACTTCATCGAATCCAATGTAAAAAAATACCCTGGTAAGTCTAGCCTCCGCTTTAATGTGCTAGAACCTAAAGAGAACCTGTTGGTAAGTTTATACAGTTTTGATAGAGGATTCCAAATGAATGATGAAATGGCAGGCTTTTTACTCGGTAATCCGGATGTAGAAGTGCAAGTAGGACTGGTTGGCTAATGTGGAAAAGTCAATGTGGCAGTTGCAGGGTTTGGATTTAAATTTGACACTTCTTAATGATTAAATTTTACGAACAATTTTAAATAAAAAATGATGGCTTTAGAATTAACAGATGCCAATTTTCAGGCAACCGTATTAGACAGTGACAAATTAACCTTAGTTGATTTTTGGGCAGAATGGTGTGGACCTTGCAGAGCAATCGGACCCGTTATTGAAGAATTAGCAAAAGAATATGATGGCAAAGTAAATATTGGAAAAGTAAACGTAGACAACAATCCTAATTTGAGTGTTAACTACGGCATCACTTCTATCCCTGCTATCTTATTTATTAAAGGTGGTCAAATTGTAGACAAGCAAATTGGCGCAGTACCTAAGTCGGTACTTGACAAAAAGATACAATCTTTAATGTAAGACTCATATCTTACACCTTTAACCCAGCATAAAAAAATAGCATGGACAAATTTCACGGCGTACTAGGTATTATCCTAATTCTAGCGATTGCCTTTTTATTTTCAAATAATAAAAGAAGGATCAATTATAGATTAGTCGTGAGTGGCATGCTACTACAAGTACTCATTGCAGTGCTTGTATTAAAAGTTCCTCCCGTTACCTGGTTTTTTCAAAAACTAGGACACGGTATGGAAAAAATAGAACGTTTTGCTAGAGAAGGCGTTGCCTTTGTATACCGTGGTGTTATGGTGAATGCGCCTGATGGTGTTAAAGACTTTGGACAGGGTGGCTTTGTATTTGCTTTTAGCGTAACTGCAACCATTATATTGGTTTGTGTGCTAGTAGCCATTTTATACCATTTTGGCGTCATGCAATTTATCGTTTCAATCATTGCAAAAGCCATGAACTTTATCATGCGTGTAAGTGGCGCAGAAGCATTAAGCAATGTAGCTAGTGCTTTTGTGGGACAGGTAGAAGCGCAGGTTATGATTCGTCCTTATTTAAATGGTATGACAAAAAGTGAGCTACTCGCCAGTATGAGTGGTAGCCTTGCTTGTATTGCCGGTGGTATCTTAATTGTGTATGCCAACATGGGTGCCAAAGCAGAGTATTTATTAACGGCTAGTTTAATGGCCGCTCCTGGTGCACTTGTTATTTCTAAAATTGTTTTCCCAGAAACCGAAGAATCGGAAACCATGGGTAAAGTAAAATTAGAAGTTAAAAGCCCTTATAGTAATATCATTGATGCTATTTCACATGGCGCTAGTGATGGTATGAAAATTGCCGTTAACGTAATTGCCATGCTTATAGGTTTTATTGCCTTAATCGCTTTTTTAAACTATATACTAGGTCTTGTTTACCCAGGCTTATCACTTGATTTTATTTTCAGTAAAATATTTTATCCAATGGCCTGGGCCATGGGTGTTCCTGGACAAGACGTAGCCAACGCAGCTACCCTTCTTGGTCAAAAGTTAACCATCAACGAGTTTGTTGCGTTTAACAATTTAACCACAAAAGCGGTTCCAATCGTATCAGAAAAAGGACTTTTAATTGTAAGTATCGCTATTTGCGGTTTTGCAAACTTTAGCAGCGTAGGTATGCAAATTGGTGGTATTGGAGAACTAGCCCCCAGCCGTAGAGCCGACCTTGCCAAACTAGGCTTAAAAGCCTTATTGTGCGGTACTTTAGCCTCTTATTTATCTGCTAGTATCGCTGGTATTTTAATGGGTTAATCTTAAACTTGTTGTAACTTTGCAGTCTAAATAAATGACTGCGTGATGGGTACCAATAGAGCGGCTATTGTTTCATTAGTTGAAGCAACAAAAGACAAAGAACTACAACGTATTGCCAATAAAATAATGAATCAAGAGCGCATCTTATTTGATGAAGGTGTTACGCTTTTTGAAAAAGGTTCTTTGTCTTGGCTAGGTACCCTTGCCAATTTTGTGCGCGAACAAAAGCACGGTGATAAAACCTATTTCAATAAAAATTTTCATATCGAACCCACCAATGTGTGTGTGTTTTCATGCAAGTTTTGTTCCTACTCAAAATTATATGCCAACAGAGAAGAAGGTTGGGAATTAAGCATCGAACAAATGATGCATATTGTAAAAAGTTACGACGGCAAACCCGTAACCGAAGTACATATTGTGGGTGGCGTTCATCCTAAAATGAACCTTAATTTTTTTATTGAATTATTACAAGCCATCAAAGCACACCGTCCGGAACTACACATCAAAGGCTTTACACCCGTAGAGCTTGATTACATGTTTAAAAAAGCAAAAGTTACTACCGAGGAAGGTATGAAACTAGCACACGCGGCTGGGCTCGATTCACTACCTGGTGGTGGTGCCGAAATATTTCATCCAGAAATTAGACAACAAATTTGCGAAGACAAAGTAGACGCAAATGGTTGGTTACACATTCATAAAGTAGCGCATCAATTAGGTATGCATAGTAATGCGACCTTATTATATGGCCATATCGAAAAATACTGGCACCGCATAGACCATATGGAACGCCTTCGTCAACTGCAAGATGAAACGGGCGGCTTTAATACTTTTATTCCTTTAAAGTTCCGCAACCAAGACAATGAGATGAGTCATATTGCAGAGTCTACCACTATCGAAGACATGCGCATGTACGCCGTTTCACGCCTTTACATGGATAATTTCCCGCACATTAAGGCCTACTGGCCCATGCTTGGTAGACAAAATGCGCAGCTCACTTTATCTTTTGGCGTTAATGATATTGATGGCACAATCGATGATTCAACAAAAATTTATGCGATGGCAGGTAGTGAAGAACAAACACCAACTATGAGCACCGCAGATCTTGTGCGCCTTATCAAACAAGTTAAAAGAGAACCGATTGAGCGCGGCACGCTGTACAACGAGATAAAAAATTATGCGTTGGTGCCAGACGAAGAATTGGTGTAAGACCAAAAATTAAATTCTATTTTAATTAGCACTCCGATAAACTAATTGGGACGTGAACGGCGAGTCCTCCATCTGCTGTTTCTTTGTATTTACTATTCATGTCTTGTGCAGTGTCCCACATCGTTTGAATCACTTTATCCAAACTCACAATTGCAAAATCCGGTGTGCCTTGCAGCGCGAGTTGTGAAGCCGTAATTGCTTTTACCGCACCCATAGTATTACGCTCTATACATGGAATTTGAACCATTCCGCCAATAGGATCACAAGTAAGTCCTAAATGATGTTCCATCGCAATTTCAGAAGCCATGAGTACTTGACGTTGCGACCCACCCATTAACGCCGTTAAACCAGCAGCGGCCATGGCAGCAGAAACACCAATCTCTGCTTGACATCCACCCATTGCCGCAGATATGGTGGCACCTTTTTTAAATAGGCTGCCAATTTCTGATGCGGTTAGTAAAAAGGTAATAATATTTTCTTCGATTTCTTTGGAAGATTTTCCATGCGCACAAAAACAAATATAATATTGAAGCACTGCAGGTATCACGCCAGCAGCACCATTAGTAGGCGCCGTTACCACCCTACCAAAAGATGCATTTTCTTCATTGACAGCAAGTGCAAACACACTTACAAAATCTAGGATATAACTAAAATCATTACCACCTTTTTGTATTACAGATGTCCATGCATCGTATCCATCATAAGCTCCATCTTTTAGCAAACGCTTATTGGTGGCAGCCGCTCTGCGGTTCACTTCTAGCCCACCGGGCAATATGCCCTCTTTGTGCACACCACGGTACATGCAGTCACGCATGGCCTGCCAAATTTTTAGTACGCCTTCTTTTATATCGGACTCGCTGCGTCTTGTAAGTTCATTTTCAAAAACAATAGCACGAATAGATAAACCCGTTTTCATACACCAATGGAGTAAATCATTGGCATGCTCAATGGTAAATGGAACTTCTATATTTTCTTTTTGATCGGGCGCTTTACCTTCCTGCACTATAAATCCACCTCCCACAGAAAAGTAGGTTTCTGCTATTTTGCTTCCGTCTTTTAGTTCAATTAAAAATGTTAATCCGTTGGGATGAAAAGAAAGTGATTCGGATTTTAAAAACGCAATATGTTGTGTTGGATCAAAATGTATTTGTCCATGATTTTTTAAAGACAATACATGTTTTGCTGATACACTGCTTATTAGTTCGTCCATTACACCAACATCGATGGTTTCTGGGTCGTATCCCATTAACCCCAGCATTACTGCAATATCGGTACCATGCCCTTTGCCTGTTTTGGCGAGTGAGCCATATAGTAAAACAGTGATGGAATTTACTGGTGCCGTTTTACCGGAAGCATCCAGCTTATTTATAACATCAAGCGCAGCCCGCCATGGACCTAAGGTATGAGAACTAGAAGGCCCCACACCAATTTTAAACATGTCAAATACCGAGATAAAATCATGCTCCGCCATCTTACAATCATTGTTCATACAAAACTAACAAAAGTTAGCAAAACGAGGAATATTTAAACAGAGGTCAACTTATCCCCATTAAGCTACCCACAGCTTTTGACAGTGTTATGGTAAGCCAAGATTCACGAACTTTGCTCCGCAATCGAACCCATTTTAACACTATTTAATACAAGTAAGCATGCAACTTTCTACACTCCTTGACCGTTTCGCAGAACCAGAAACCCTCAAAATGGCCAAATTAGGTCGCGAATTAAGGGCTAAAGGCATTGATGTTATTGACCTTAGTTTAGGAGAACCAGATTTTGATACCCCGCAACATATTAAAGATGCTGCGATCAAAGCCATCAATGACAATTGGAGTCACTACACCCCTGTTGCTGGTTTTGCAGACCTAAGAGAAGCTGTTTGTACCAAATTAAAAAGAGACAATAATTTAGATTATTTACCAGAAAATATTGTGACATCTACGGGTGCCAAACAAAGTTTAGCCAATGCTATTCTAGCATTAGTAGATGATGGTGATGAAGTTGTTATTCCTACGCCATACTGGGTAACCTATTCGGAGCTTGTAAAAATTGCAAGAGGTAAAGTGGTTGAAATTAGAACCACAGTTGCCAATGAATTTAAAACCACTGCCGCCGAATTAGAAGCTGCTATTACACCAAAGACAAAAGTATTTATGTTTTCGTCGCCGTGTAATCCTTCTGGTGCTGTGTATACATTAGCCGAATTAACAGCGCTAGTAGAAGTATTTAAAAAGCATCCAAACATTATTATTTTATCTGACGAAATATACGAGTACATCAATTTTGAAGGTAAGCACGAGAGCATTGCGCAATTTGCAGAAATTAAAGACCGCGTAGTTGTCATCAACGGCCTTAGTAAAGGTTTTGCGATGACTGGTTGGAGACTTGGCTACACCGCATCAAATACAACGATTGCAAAAGCCATGGAAAAATTACAGGGACAGTTTACAAGTGGTACTTGTTCCATTACACAAAAAGCTGCTGTTGCTGCACTTACTGGCGATTTAAGACCTTCACTTGAAATGACCGAAGAATTTACGCGCAGAAGAACAAGAACCTTAGAACTTGTAAAAGCAATGCCTGGTTTTATTTGCTTTGAACCTCAAGGAGCATTTTATGTATTCCCGGATGTAAGTGCATATTATGGCAAATCAGTAAATGGCGAAACCATAAAAAATGCAGCCGACTTTAGCATGTACTTATTAAATACAGCGCATGTATCAAGTGTTATGGGTGATGCATTTGGAGAGCCTAATTGTGTTCGTTTCTCTTTTGCTAATAGCATGCAAAATATTGAAAAAGCATGGGCGCGCATTAAAGACGCACTCGCGGCTTTACAATAATCCATGGAAGAAGAAATAGAAAAAAAACAAGGACTACCGCTAGCCCAAAAGCTAGAAATGTTTAGCAATAGACTTACGAAAGTGTTTAAACACCGTAGTAAAATTGCTAGGCGTACAGGCGTGGGCTGTTACCGCATATACGAGCATGACCTTCCCGAATTTCCATTTTGCATAGAAGCGTACGAAAATAAAATTTACGTATCTGAGTATGTAAGAAGGCATGGCATGACCGATGAAGAGCATGATGCATGGCTACAACCTTCTCTCGAAATTATTAGCGAAGTAACCGGCACGCCACTTACCAGTATTTACAAGCGTGAAAGAAAAAAAATGTCTCATAGAGACGAGCAGTATGAAAAAGTAGATACCAAGCAGGAATTTTTTACAGTCCTTGAAAACGATTTAAAGTTTCAGGTTAATTTAACGGACTATTTAGATACCGGACTTTTTTTAGACCACCGCACTACCAGAGAGATGGTGCGTAAAGAAGCAAAGAACAAACGTTTTTTAAATTTATTTTGCTACACAGGTTCCTTTTCGGTGTATGCTGCAGCTGGAGAAGCGGCAAGCGTAACCTCTGTTGATTTATCTAAAACTTATTTAAGTTGGGCCGAAACAAATATGGCTATTAACTTATTAAAAGATACTAGCAAATATTTTTATATCCACGCCGATGTAAAACAATATTTGAAAACCCTTGCCCCTAATAGTTTTGATTTGATTGTGATGGACCCTCCTACGTTTAGCAATAGCAAGCGTATGAAAGATTTTTTAGACATCCAAAGAGACCATGTAGAATTAATCAATGATATGCTTGCAGCAACATCTAATGGTGGCACACTTTATTTTAGCACCAACTACACTAAATTTATTTTAGATGAAGCTAGTATTAAAGCGAGCAGTATTAAAGACATCACCAAAGCAACTACCGGTTTTGATTTTGAAGGAAAACTAAAACGCTGGTGCTACCGCATTATCAAATAACCTTACGTATAAAAAAATCCCCTACGAAAACGTAGGGGATTTTTTTTATTCATCTTAAGTAAAACCTATTTCACTTCTTCAAACTGCGCGTCTTCTACATTGTCGTTTTGTTGTTGCGCACCACCCGCTGCATCTGGACCAGCTGCACCTGCTTCCGGACCTGCCGCTTGTTGCGCCTTGTAGATTTCTTCAGAAGCCGCCGTCCAAGCTGTATTCATTTCGGCCATTGCAGCATCGATAGCTGGGATGTCCTGATTTTTATGCGCTTCTTTTAATTTGGTAAGCGCTGCTTCGATCGGTTCTTTTTTATCGGCAGAAATTTTATCGCCAAACTCTTTAAACTGCTTTTCTGTTTGGAAAATTAAGCTATCGGCTTGGTTTAATTTTTCTACTTTTTCACGTGCTTCTTTATCAGTGGCTTCGTTGGCTTTTGCTTCGGCTTTCATTTTTTCAATTTCTTCCTTGCTTAAACCACTACCCGCTTCGATTCTAATTTTTTGTTCTTTACCAGTACCCTTGTCTTTTGCGTGTACACTTAAGATACCGTTTGCATCGATATCAAAAGTTACTTCGATTTGAGGAACACCTCTTGGTGCTGGCGGAATACCATCTAAATTAAAGATACCTAAGCTCTTGTTTTGATTGGCCATTGGACGCTCTCCTTGTAACACATGGATTTGTACGCCTGGTTGGTTATCACTCGCTGTCGAATATACTTCTGTTTTTTTGGTTGGAATGGTTGTGTTAGAAGGAATCATGGTTGTCATTACGCTACCCATGGTTTCGATACCAAGACCAAGTGGTGTAACGTCTAATAACAATACATCTTTTACTTCTCCAGTTAATACCGCACCCTGAATCGCTGCACCAAGTGCAACTACTTCGTCTGGGTTAACACCTCTGTTTGGTTTTTTACCAAAGAATTTTTCTACAATCTCTTGTACCTTAGGAATACGACTAGATCC
This sequence comes from Bacteroidota bacterium, assembly GCA_041179065.1. GTDB lineage: Bacteria > Bacteroidota > Bacteroidia > Chitinophagales > Chitinophagaceae > Sediminibacterium. Next base: position 9,947 of record JBEGUD010000217.1, read on the forward strand.
GCCTACTAAGATGACTTCGTCAATTTGTGAAGTTGTGTAACCAGCATCTTTTAATGCTGCTTCACATGGCTTCAAACAACGTGCGAATAAACTATCTGCAAGTGATTCGAATTTTGCTCTTGTTAATTTTACCACTAAGTGCTTAGGCACACCATCAACAGCAGTAATGTATGGTAAGTTAATTTCTGTTTCGGCAGAAGAACTTAATTCTACTTTTGCTTTTTCGGCAGCTTCTTTTAAACGTTGAAGCGCCATTGGATCTTTGCGTAAATCAATCGCTTCTTGATTTTTAAATTCATCCGCTAAAAAGTCCATGATTACTTTATCAAAGTCGTCACCACCTAAGTGTGTATCACCATTGGTAGATTTTACTTCAAATACGCCATCACCTAAATCAAGTACCGACACGTCAAACGTACCACCACCTAAGTCAAATACCGCAATTTTTTGCTCTGCATTTTTCTTGTCTAAACCATAAGCTAAAGCTGCAGCTGTAGGTTCGTTTACAATACGTCTAACATTTAAGCCAGCGATTTCACCAGCTTCTTTGGTTGCTTGACGCTGTGCATCGTTAAAGTAGGCAGGTACTGTAATAACAGCATCTGTTACCTCATGACCTAAATAATCTTCTGCGGTTTTTTTCATTTTTTGTAACACCATCGCAGAAATTTCTTGTGGTGTATACATACGATCATCAATCGCTACACGAACGGTGTTGTTATCACCCTTTGCAACGTTATAACTCCAATGACTAATTTCTTCCGTTACTTCGTCAAAACGACGACCCATAAAACGCTTAACGCTGGTAATGGTGTTTTGAGGATTTGTGATGGCCTGACGCTTAGCAGGATCTCCTACTTTACGCTCACCATTTTTTAAAAAGGCAACTACAGAAGGCGTGGTTCTACGACCTTCATCATTTGCAATTACAACTGGTTCATTACCTTCCATTACGGCTACACAACTGTTTGTGGTACCGAGGTCAATGCCTATTATTTTTCCCATAT